>DATHNK010000184.1:0-5282 GCA_035486075.1 Bacteroidia bacterium | reverse complement strand
CTGTTTTTACCGATACACTTTACTTAAATGCCGAGGGCGATGCCAATGCAGTTTTTGTTATAAGAGTAGTAGGCGCCTTTTCTACCAGCGTATATTCAAAAGTAATTTTGATCAACGGAACTCAATCAAAAAATGTTTTCTGGCAAATTGAAGGCGCAGTAAAACTAAACAACTATTCAGTTTTTTGCGGAACTATAATCTGCCATAATGGCGCGTTGGGTGCAATAAATACGGGAGTAAATATTAGCGGCAGGTTACTTACCACTAATGGTGCATTAACAACCACTGCAGTTACAGTTGTTGCAACCAATATACCCAACAATTGTGGAACAGTAGGTATTTCATCCATTGAAGATACCAGGGAAACGGTAACTGTTTACCCCAATCCATTCCATAATTCTACAACAGTCATGATAAATGACTTATCGCAAATTAATAATTGTGAATTCAGAATGTATGATGTTTTAGGAAATGAAGTGATGCATATATCTTTAATCAACCAGACAAGTACCCTTGACATGAGCAAACTTTCTTCAGGAGTTTATTTTTATCAATTGATTGACGATAATAAGTTGATCCAATCAGGAAAGCTGGTTTCAGTGAAATAAATTATTATCAGAATTCTACGAGCCCCTTACCAATATAAACCAGGCAGGGGCTTTTTGTTTTACAAGATAGTGCAGCCAATGTGTGAATGATGTAACTAATTTGAAATATTGTGTAACAGGTTCTTTCTAAAGGTGAAGCATTTTTGCAGCATAATAAAAATCAAAAATAAAACCCATTAAACATGAAAACGAAAGCATTATTATTCATAATCCCTGTTATTATCGGCATCACCTTTGCAGGATGTTCAAATTCGGACCAGGTGCAAAAGATGACCGACTTAGCCAACAAGGACTCTGTATTATTAGTACAGGCAAACCAGAAGGATTCTGACATTTCAGCATACCTGAGTGAAGTGAGGCAGATCCAGGAAAATCTTGACCGTATTAAGGAAAGAGAAAAAATAGTTTCCATTAATTCTCCTGAAAATAAACAAACCACTGTTGCAGAAATTCAGGAACTGGATACATGGATTGTTGCGAACGATAAGAAGATGAACAATCTTCAGAGCAAGCTGAAAAAGATGACCAATAAAAATGCTGACCTGCAATACCTGGTTACAAATCTTTCACAACAAATTGCAATTAAGGATACTGAGATAGCCATGTTGCAAACCAATTTGAGCAAAGCAAACAGCGATTTACAAACTGTTACGCTAAGCTTTTATGATAGTATTGCGGTGATAAACACCGAACGCGCTCAAGTTTCAGATCTGACAACCGAAAAGAATACTGTTTTCTATACCAGTGGCACCATGAAAGAATTAAAAGATAAAGGTATTGTTGATAAACAAGGCGGGTTCTTAGGAATTGGACGCACTGCCAAGGTACATTCCCAGATCGATAATTCTAAATATACACAGGCTGACCTTACCACATTGAAAGGTATTACCCTTACCGGAAAATTCAAAAAATTCATTACAACCCATCCTGATAATTCTTATACAATTACGGGTGATGATAAATCAGATTATGTTGCTATAACAAACCCTTCTGCATTTTGGGGAGAAAGCAAATATGTTGTTGTAGCTTTAAAATAGTTAAATGTAGTGTGAAGTGGATAATGGAGTCCCGTCCCGAATATTCGGGACGGGATTTTTTTATAGCCTCTTTAAGAATTGTGAGGACCCTATTTATGTAAGTTTATTCCTGTCGGATGTAACACCTCTCAACGCCAAGTTCCCGACCTTTGCCCTGATATTTTAATCACTCGTTAAAATGAAGACTATTTTGTTAATTGATGACACGCGGGAGATACTTGAGAATTTAAAAGAGTACCTGGAGATGGAAGGTTATAAAGTTCTTGCAAGTAATAATGGGAAGAAAGGAATTGAACTGGCTATAGAGTTTATTCCGGACCTGATCATCTGCGATGTTTTAATGCCAGTTATGGATGGACATGAAGTGTTGCGCTTACTCCTCGAAACTGTCAATATTTTTGAAATTCCTTTTATATTCAGCACATCATTATCTGAAAAAATTGATAAGATGGAAGCCTTAGCTTTAGGTGCAGACGACTATATTATAAAACCTTTCGACCCTAAAACTCTGATGGAAATGGCAAAGACTCTTATAAAATCAGGGAGCAAAAGGCGCAAACAAGTTAACCTGTAGCATTTCCGGCAGGAAAAACGAAGGCAACTACAAGCACTTCTCCAATAAGCTTTTAGTACACCTTACCGGAAAATAGAGGTGCAAGGAGCTAAAATTCTGCCTTTTTTAGACTATATTGCTTAAATAATCCAAAATCTGTGAATTATGTAACTTATCTCTCAAGTTATGTAACTCTTTCCCCTTTTACTTACTGACCTTTGCAAAACAAATATATACTTTGAAATTATACATTAAATACATGGTCAGCAATCGTTGTAAAATAGCGGTGAAAGATGTATTGAAAGCAATGGGCTGGCATTTTATTGTTGTCGAATTAGGGGAAGTGGAGATAATGGAGGACCCTTCTTCAGAACAATTGGAGCAACTAAAATCAGCTTTACATGCTTCGGGGCTGGAATTGATGGACGACCGGAGAGCCGTATTGATTGAAAAAATAATTAATGTGATCACTCAAATGATCCATTATTCCGATGAAGCGCCCAAAATAAATTATTCCGATTACATCAGTGAAAAGTTAAATCACGACTACACATATCTGTCCAACATATTTTCTGAAGTAAAAGGTATTACCATTCAACAGTTCATTATAACACATAAAATTGAACGGGCAAAAGAATTGCTGTTTTACGGGGAACTTAATCTTACCGAAATTGCATTCAGGTTGCATTACAGCAGTGTGGCGCATTTATCCAATCAATTTAAAAAAATTACCGGCCTTTCGCCTTCTGCATTTAAATTATTGAAAGGACAAAAGCGTGGTAATATTGAAGAGATCGGGACTTTAAACGATACAAAATAAAGCTGGCAGAACAAACTATGGCTAAAATAATAAAATCGGGTAAGGATGAGTTGCTCAGCATCCGCAAGGAACTTTCTCAGGAAAAGAAAGAGAAGAAAAAATTGGAGGCCGAGTTAAGCATTGCCAATAAAAAACTTGCCTTTCAGAATAAAGAAAAAGGGAAACGGGCTACTGAATTAGGAATTGCCAATAAAGAACTTGTATTTCAAAACAAAGAAAAGGCAAAGAGGGAGGTTAAACGGAAGAAACTTGAAGCATACAGTAATTCCGCGAACCTGGCATCTCAATATGCGCGAAGTTTGATAGAAGCCACACTCGATCCACTGATAACAATTGATGTAAAAGGTATAATTACAGATGTAAATGAGGCCATGATGAAAGCCACGGATAGGACACGTGAAAATCTTATAGGCACTAATTTCACCACCTATTTTATTGAGACAAATAAAGCGACTAAAGTATATAAGGAAGTCTATTCAAAGGGTTTTATACTGAACTATCCACTCACTATTATTGATGGCGTGCTTACGGATGTATTGTTAAATGGTTCAGTATATAAGGATGAGCTTGGAAAAGTTTTGGGCGCAGTAGTGGTGGCAAGGGATATAACCGATTTGAAAAAAGTAGAAAAAGAACTTACAGAAGCAAAAACATTTGCCGAATTGGCTACCGGAATTGCCGAAATTGCAAAGGAAAAAGCAGAAAAGGCCACTCTTATAGCGGAAGATTCTACACGAATTGCAGAGGATGCAGTAAAATCAAAACAGCAGTTTTTATCGAACATGAGTCATGAAATAAGGACCCCGATGAATGCAATTATCGGCTTTACAAAAGTGGTGCTGAAGACCGAGCTTTCTGCCAAACAAAAAGAATACCTTACTGCAATAAAAATGAGCGGGGATTCATTGATTGTATTAATAAACGATATTCTCGACCTGGCAAAAGTAGATGCGGGAAAAATGACTTTCGAGCATGTCCCTTTCAAAATGGCATTGTCCATTTCCGCCATGCTGCATTTGTTTGAGACCAAGATATTGGAAAAGAATTTAGAGTTGGTTAAAGAATACGATAGTAAAATTCCTGAAGTATTGGTAGGCGATCCGGTACGTTTGCATCAGATCATTTTAAACCTGGTTAGTAATGCTGTAAAGTTTACATCCAAAGGAAAAATTACGGTAAGTGTACATTTAGTAAAAGAAGACGAAGAGAAAGTCACCATAGAATTTGCCGTTACTGATACAGGAATAGGTATCCCGGAAAATAAAATAAGTAAAATATTTGAAAACTTTCAACAGGCATCCAGCGGCACTTCCAGGCTCTATGGCGGTACAGGCTTAGGCCTGGCTATTGTTAAACAATTGGTGGAACCGCAAGGCGGAAGAATTAACGTGACAAGTAAACTGAACGAGGGCTCTACATTCAGTTTCATTCTTAGCTTTCTGAAAACAAAGGAACAAGCGGAATCTGAAACCCAAATGGTGGAACTGGATGCTGAAATTAAGAACATTAAAGTATTGGTGGTTGAAGACATTGCATTGAATCAACTTTTGATGAAAACACTGCTGGATGATTTCGGATTTGAACGGGATATTGCATCTAACGGTAAGATAGCGATTGAGAAATTGCAAGCTAAATCCTATGATATTATTCTGATGGACCTTCAGATGCCTGAAATGAATGGATTTGAAGCCACTGAATATATTCGAAATACATTGAACTCTAAAATTCCCATTATTGCCCTCACTGCCGATGTAACTACGGTTGATCTGGCAAAATGCAAGTCGGTGGGGATGAATGATTATATAGCTAAGCCGGTAGACGAAAGATTATTGTACAGTAAAATTGTAGGATTAGTGAAGAAACCTTCCTTTGTAAAAATGGAAGTGGAGAAACATCTGGAGAAAAAATCAAAATGCATCGACCTGGATTATTTAATTCATCGTACCAAGTCAAACCCTAAGCTGATGATGGAGATGATCTCGCTTTACCTGGAACAAACTCCACCTTTAATACTCATTATGAAACAAAGTTTGCGGGATAAAGACTGGCATTCTCTTTACTCTGCAGTGCATAAAATGATTCCTTCATTTTCTATAATGGGTATTAGTATTGATTTTGAAAACATGGCTAAAAAAGTGCAAGAGTATGCAAGCACACAGCAACAGACAGATGGAATACCGGACCTTGTACTGCAACTTGAAAACATTTGCGCCCAGGCGTGTAAAGAATTAGAAATAGAGTTTGATATTATTAAAAATACCCCC
>DATHNK010000183.1:0-10553 GCA_035486075.1 Bacteroidia bacterium | reverse complement strand
TTTTCCAATTAAATTAGGGTATCTGCTCAAATTCCAAACATCTTCCTGTTTGGTTTGGGAATAACCGCTAACCAGATCAGCGAAGGCTGTGCTTGAGTTTTTTTGCAGGCTGGCTATATTTACAATAATGGCAGGGTATTCACAAGCTGTGAATATCTCCCTGCGCACTGAATCAGGATACAAAGCCAGCGCATTTATAGCCGCTGAATCTTCTTTAGTCCATGGGGTATGCGATGATACTTGCTGGGCCTCTGTTCCGGTAATTGCTAAAATTACCAAAAGTAGTGTGCTTATGAGTGTTTTCATAGGGCTTTTATTTAATGTTTTTATCTTAACTTATTAGACGATTATGGCTAAAATAACCCTTTGTTAAAAAAGATTAACTAAAAAATGGTAAGGCAAAAGTAGCTCACTGATATTGGGCTATTATGCGAATCAATCATACGTAAGTCTGATAGATATCATATGGCTTAAAGCAAAAAAGTCCCGCCGTTACACGGCAGGACTTTTTGTAAGAACGGATAATTCTATTAGTTTTTTCCCTTAGGTGGAGCGGCTAGCTGATGTGCTGCAACAAATTTGTCGTACTGTGCAGATTGGTCAGCATTCAGAACTGCCTTGATTTTGCTATCCCTATCCTGACGGGCAGGTTCCAGTTTGGAACGCATAGCGTCACGATCGCCATTGCTGCTGGCTTTAGCAGCTTGCATGGAAGTTGCAAAACTTTGCTCTGCAGCTAATATTTTGCTTTCCTGATCAGGTGTAATACCTGCAACGGATGCCTTAATTTGGGCTGTTTGTTTCTGAGCCCATTGTTGCGGATCCATTTTTCCTTTTTCTTGTGCAGATACATTGGCTGTAATAAAGGCCAACCCTGCTACTAATGCTAATGATTTGAAAATTTTCATGGTAATTTAGTTTTGTTGTTAATTTAGAAGATTTTAAGGTTTTAAACTTGCGGTGTTGGCACAAATATACAAATATTTTTAACTTTCGCACTGATATTAAACAATTACTCTAAAATTTTAATTCTTTTGGGTAACATAAAAAGTATTTACGGGTAATTTTATCCAGATCTCCGGCCCCCGGATAATCCGAAGCCTTTGTAATATCAATGGTTTTGCCCTCCGGATAAAGTATGTTAATATAGCCACTGGACAAATGTCCTTTAGCCTGCTGCCGGGCCTCCGATTTATAAATGGCATTCTCCACCTCTCCCGAAAAAACAAAATAAGAAACATCTTTGTCGTTCAGCCCGTACTGGGATTTGGCCTTTTTTACCAATTGTTTTATTTTCAACTGGCTGAATGGTTCTTTTTGAAGGAACGTAGAATATAGCCTCCTGTTTATCAGCCAGTGGCATAGTGTTGATAAAACAAAATCAGTATGCTTGATCCATACCTTTATGCAACTCATTACATCATGGTCATCAAGCATAGCGAAGGCATTGATCAAATCGGTATTTTTTTCAAAATCTTTCTTAGTGAAATTATTGTAGATGAAGAGTTTTAATGCCGGTGTGCAAAATAATTCCTCCCCATTTGCCGCAAGCTCTTTTGCCCTGGTGAATATATTTACAACCAATTCCATAGCAGAAAGTACGGTTTTATGCAGGTATACCTGCCAATACATGATCCGGCGTGCAATAATAAATTTTTCAATAGAGTAAATTCCTTTGGCTTCTACTACCAAATTACCCTTGGCTACATTTAACATATTAATAATACGGTCGTAACCTACAACCCCTTCCGAAACTCCGGTAAAAAAGGTGTCACGGGTAAGATAATCGAGCCTGTCCACATCAAGTTGGCTGGAAACAAGTTGATGGAGAAACTTCTTGGGGTGCTTATTCCGGAATATTTTAATAGCAAGGGTAAGTTGTCCGTTGAACTCTTTGTTCAGTTTTTCCATAAAAATGGAAGACATATCCTCATGCGGAATATGATGAACGATACTGTGTTCTAAATTGTGCGATAGTGGCCCATGCCCGATGTCGTGTAATAGTATCGCAAGCTTGGCGCTCTCTTCTTCTTTATCCGTTATTTCAATCCCTTTCGAGCGAAGTGTTTCAATAGCTTTATGCATAAGGTGCATGGCGCCCAGGGTATGATGAAAACGGGTATGAATAGCCCCAGGATAAACCAGATGTGTGACTCCCAATTGCTCGATCCTCCTTAACCGCTGAAACCAGGGATGCTCAATCAATTGGAATATGATACCATCGGGAATGGTAATAAATCCATATATCGGGTCGTTTACTATTTTTTTCTTGAACATAGTTTAGCTTTTACTCGGCTCTTTCAATATCCCCGATTTAATAGCATACTCATGGCTATAATCATATAAACTGGCAGCAAGGGCTTCCTCGCCGGTGGCTTTTTTCAGGGTATCACTTTGGTTTAACAGCATCTGGTGAATGAACTGCCGCATTTCATCTACGCCCATTTCCTTGGTCCAGAGGTTAAGGTGCAGGGAGGTTTGTTCTTTTCCATCCCATAAGGCAAGGAAAAAAGATTTGCAATCGCCGCTCTCGTTATTTTCCGTTGAGGTCCACTTCATGCTAACTGGCAAGTTATTTTCATTCAGTTCTACCGTAATGTTAATTTCCGATTTCTTATTCATAAATTAGGAGTTTATAGTAAGGATTAATGTCCAAGTTTTTTGAAGAATGCCAAAATTATCAAAAGTTATTAATACTTATTCCATACCCCTTACTACTTTTACTAATTGCAATTATCTTTGGAAAATCTATTTTTAGGCAAGCTATGACAAAAACGCTCCGGCAATATGATGCAGCTGTTAAATCGGCAAGGGATATATTCATGAAAAAGATGTATGACTATGGCACCGCCTGGAGAATACTTCGTACTTCCTCTATCACCGACCAAGTGTTTATAAAGGCCCAGCGGATCAGAAGCATTGAAGAAAAAGGAACCCAGAAAGTAGGGGATGATATTAATGGTGATTTTATCGGGATTTATAACTATGCTGTAATTGCACTTATTCAATTACACATGAAAGATGACCCCCGTACTGAAATACCGGGAGATGAAGTGGAAAAACTATTTGATATGCAGTCAGGCGAAGCCCGTCAACTGATGCAGGATAAAAATCATGACTATGGTGAAGCCTGGCGCGAAATGCGCATTTCCTCACTCACCGACCTTATACTTATGAAACTAATGCGGGTGAAACAGATAGAAGAACACAAAGGCCAAACCCTTATTTCCGAAGGTATTGATGCCAACTATTACGACGTGATGAATTACGCTATATTTGCATTGATACGTTTAACCGAAAAAGTGCAGCATGAAGAAAATCGTTAAGGTTTCACAGGTATTAGTTGGTGTACTCTTTATTTTTTCCGGATTTGTAAAAGCGGATGATCCCGCCGGATTTACCATTAAACTGCATGAATATTTTGCCGCCGACGCATTAAATATGCCCTGGTTAGACAAGTTTGCTTTTTCTATGGCATTCTCTATTCCTATTATAGAAATGACCCTTGGTTTTATGCTTCTTTTAGGAACATGGAAGAAACTAACGCTTACTCTCATTGTACTGATGATGGTATTCTTTACCTTCCTTACATGGTACACCGCGCATTATAATAAGGTGCTTGAATGTGGCTGCTTTGGAGATGCAATACCCATGACATCCTGGCAATCATTTTACAAGAATGTGGTGCTGATGGTTTTTATTTTGATACTGATCATTGGCAACAAGCATATCTATTCCATTGGGGGCAAGGCCCAAAACATATTGGTTCTTTTGTTTTTGGCAGGTTCTACAGGTTTTGCATATTACTGCTACAACTATTTGCCGGTTATAGATTTCCGCCCATATAAAGTTGGAACCGATATTAAGAAGGCTATGCAAGGCACGCCCGATGAAAATAAATTCTACTATACCTTGAAAAACAAAAAGAGTGGCGAAACAAAAGAGTTTGACAAATTCCCGGATAATTATCAAAATGACTGGACCTTTGTAGGCAGCAGAACGGAAATTTTGAAAAAAGGAATAGATGCTAAAATTAAGGATTTCAATATTTCAGCGCTCGCCGGAAATGATGTTACAGATAGTATATTGGCGGTTCCGGGATATCAATTTTTACTGATATTGGAGTCCATTAGTGAGGCTAATAAAGGTGAGGAAACAGTTAAAAAAATAAATGCCCTCGCTGATGATTGCCTGAAAAATCATATTGGATTTATATGTCTTACTGCATCCGATGAAAATGATATTGCAGCGTATCAAAAACAATACCATTCCAATTATAAATTCTTCACAACTGATGGAACTGTGTTAAAAACCATGATTCGCTCCAACCCCGGGCTTATGTTGATTAAGGGCGGAGTAGTGGAGGCTATGTGGCACTACCATTCTATTCCGACCTATTCTGATGTAGCTTCAAAATATCTTCATTAGGCGTGTTGAGGTTTATCATCAAACGGATAATGCATGGGTTTTTAGTATTATTCGGTGTGCTTGTTCTGGTTTTTTTATTGTTTAATGTGTTGCCCGGCGACCCGGCGAGGTTAATGATGGGGCAGCGTGTAAATCAAAAATCATTAGATATTATTCATAAAGATATGGGCCTGGATGAACCGGTGTATGCCCGCTTCTTCTTATATATTAACGACCTCTCACCTGTTTCAATTTATAATCCAAGCGTAACTTCCAGCCATATTTATTTAGATCCTGAGAAATATAGCCACACATTGAAAGTATGCAACTTCACCCAAAACCGTGCTTTAGTATTGAAGCTTCCATACCTCCGGCGTTCCTATCAATCGCGCAAAAAGGTGAGCGATATTATTGCATCTGCCTTGCCAAATACGGCTGTCCTTGCCTTCACCGCCATAATTATTGCATCTATATTGGGAATTATTATGGGAATTATTGCTGCATTATTTAAAGATTCAGTTTATGATAAAGTCTCTATAGTGCTTTCCGTGCTTGGTTTGGCGGGGCCATCTTTTTTTACAGGGTTAATTATTGCCTGGCTTTTCGGGCACGTATTAAATCGATACACTGGCCTCAACATTACGGGGAATCTGTATATGATTGATGAAGATGGTAATAAGGTGCTGCAACTCCAAAACCTTATTCTTCCTGCCATAACATTAGGGATACGCCCATTGGCTATTATTGTGCAATTAACCCGGAATTCCATGCTGCAGGTAATGACCAAAGATTATATCCGTACCGCATTTGCAAAAGGGCTTTCTTTGCGAACGGTGGTAATGAAACACGCCCTGAAGAATATGCTGAATCCTGTTATTACAGCCATTTCGGGTTGGTTTGCAAGCTTAATTGCCGGGGCAGTTTTTGTAGAATATATTTTTGGGTGGGAAGGTATCGGGAAAAATATCGTCGATGCATTGGGTAGATTCGATCTCCCTGTTATTATGGGAGTGATACTCGTTACATCCGCCCTTTTCGTAATAATTAATATATTGGTCGATATTTCGTATGGTTTATTGGATCCAAGGATAAAAAATGTCTGAACTGTGATTTATTTGATTTAGGTGATTAATATGATTAACGAAAAGTATAAATATTCTGAACTGACTTCAAAAATTATAGGATGTGCAATGACTGTTCATTCCACTCTGGGTAATGGATTTCAAGAGGTCATTTATCAACGCGCGTTGGAAATCGAATTTAGGATTGCAGGAATTTCATTCAGCAGGGAATTTGAAATGCCCATATTTTATAATGAACAACATATAGGTACAAGACGAGTAGATTTTCTAGTTGAAGATACTATTTCAGTAGAACTAAAAGCCCTAACAAAATTGGAAGATGTACATTTTGCGCAGGCAATAAATTATCTTGAAGCATATAATTTAGAGGTGGGATTACTTATTAACTTTGGAGAGGCAAGTTTAAACTTCAAACGCCTTACCAATAAGAAATATAAAGCATTCGAATCACATAAATCAAATTAATCACATACATCATAGTTAAGACAATATGAGAAAAAAAATAGTAGCAGGAAATTGGAAAATGAACAAACTTTATTCTGAAGCAGTAGAGTTAGTGGATGAAATTACCATTGCCTTAAAGGATGACGAAAAGACAGATGGAATAGTTAAAATATTAATTCCTTCTTTTCCATATTTGCGTAAAGTAGCGCGGCATTCACACGGAATCAAAAACCTTTTTACCGGAGCCCAAAACTGTGCTTACGAAGAAGCCGGAGCTTTTACAGGTGAAGTATCTGCCGCAATGATTAAATCATTAGGTGCAAGCCATGTGATTATTGGACATTCGGAAAGGCGCAGTTACTTCCATGAAGCCAATGAAGACTTGAAAAAGAAAGTAACTATTGTACTATGGCAATCACTTACTCCCATATTTTGTGTTGGGGAAACCCAGGAAAAAAGACATACGAAAGAGCACTTTTCTATTATTGAAAAGCAGATAACAGAAAGCTTGTTTCACTTATCAGCGGCAGAATTCAGTAATATTATTTTAGCATACGAACCTGTTTGGGCCATTGGTACAGGGCTTACTGCCACCAGCCACCAGGCGCAAGAAATGCACCTTTTTATACGTACCCTGGTTGAAAAGAAATATGGTAAAGAAATATCCAATACCCTTTCTATCCTTTACGGCGGAAGCTGCAATGCAAAAAATGCAGCCGAACTATTTGCCTGCCCCGATGTAGATGGCGGGTTGATAGGCGGTGCATCCCTGTTAGCAAAAGACTTTATAACGATCATACATTCCTTTCCTCAATGAGATTTTTAAAGAGATTAGTTTTTTTTATACTACTGTTTCCACTGGTTGATTATTGTAACGGGCAAGCGAACAGGCTTACCCAATTCGACCACGATTCTATTAAGTTTATAGATGAATTAGAAACCTACCTGAATACCGGCCTTGCGGATAAAAGCGGAGTGAAGGACTTTCTGAAAGAATTTGGAAACGTATGGAAATCCCCTGCCTATAATACGTATTACAAGCATACTACCTATCGCATTGCAGATGAGATGCTGAATAAAAAGATGCAGGTTTATCCTACCTTTCAAACGTTTTTATTGGTCATGCAAAACTTTGTGAAGTCGGAACAACCCCAATCGCAATTTGACCAGTTTGATGCCTGCCTAGAAAAGCAAATGAAGCAGAAGCCATATACAAACCTGAATAATTTTCTTTCTGTGTGCGAAAGTCTTTTCGGATCGGGCGTAATGTTTAAATCGCCTACAGTAGCCTGGAGTACTGATAACAATAACTACACATTTAATTGTGACAGTGTCCAGGAGATCATTTTTGACAAACTTAACTTAAAGTGCAGGAATGAGAGGAATGATACGGTAATTGTATATGGTACAAAAGGAATATATTTCCCGTTAAAAGGCAACTGGAAAGGTTATGGCGGAACAACAGACTGGAGCCGTACCGGGCTCGCCTCCTCTGATGTATATGCGGAACTTAAAAACTATAACATAATTTTTAAGGAGGGCGGATTTGTGGCAGACTCAGTTGTCTTCTGGAATAAAACATATTTCGATCATTCCATTGAAGGCAGGGTAATTGAGCGTGATATTACAGAGCCTAAAGAAAAGGAAACCTATCCTCGCTTTGTATCGTACGGAAAACGCTTTACTATTCCAAATTTAACACCTGATGTAACTTATAATGGAGGATTCTCCATGCGTGGCCGCAGGTTTGTCGGTTCGGGAACAAAAGATGAACCGGCCCAATTGATATTCAAAAGGAACAATAAACCGTTTTTAACCGCATCTTCACTTTTCTTTGGCATTACCAAGGATAATATAATGACTGATGATGCGCGCATTAACTTCTCCCTCGACGGAGATTCTATCTTTCACCCGGATATTCAAATGATTTATAATATAAACAAGAAACATGTTTCTCTTATCCGTTCAACCCAGGGATTGTCGCAGGCGCCATTCTTTGATACCTATCACAAAGTGAATATGTTTTTTGAGGAACTTTCATGGTTCACCGATGAGCCTAAGATAGAGTTCCGGATGATCGAAGGAAACACACAAACAGTTGCCGACTTTGAATCGCAGGATTTTTTCAGGCCTGAATTGTATGAAAAACTGCGTGATCCGTCCGGAATGAGCCCTATTGTTGAAATTGCCAAGTATTCCAAATCCATCAATTCACGCGATTTATTAATGGATGACCTGGCTTCCTTTATGCACATTACATCCGACGAAATGAGGCCCATTATATTCAGGCTGGCAACTATTGGTGTGGTGAATTATGATGTACAATCAGACAAGATACATGTGGAAGATAAACTGTTTACTTTTATTGATAACCGCTCCGGTAAGGCAGATTATGATGTGCTGGATTACCATTCGGAAGACCCTGCTAAATTTGCAACCAACGATTCCACAGCCAAAGACAACGGGGTAATGGACCTGAAGACCTTCGATATTAGTATCAATGGAATTAAAGTAGTTGACCTCAGCGATTCACAAAGCGTATTCTTATATCCTGAAAAAAGGCACCTGATCCTTCATAGAAACAGGGAGGCTACATTTTCAGGCGCTGTTAGGGCAGGGCGATTTATATTCTATGGCAAGCAGTTTGATTTTGATTATGCCAATTATAAGATCAAAATGAAAAATGTGGATTCCTTAAGGCTTTTCGCCAATTCATTCACAAAAGATTCCACCGGAAAATATCCTATTGTTCCTGTAAAGAGTCTTATACGGCACCTGAGCGGAGAACTGATAATTGATAAAACAACTAATAAATCGGGATTAAAGCCATTAAAGCAATATCCCATATTAATAAGCGATACGAATACATTTGTTTACTATGATAAAAAGGATATTCAGAACGGGGTTTATAAACGGGATAATTTTTATTTTAAGCAAGACCCTTTTACAATTGACAGTTTAAGTAGCTTCTCCAATGCCAGGCTTCATTTTGACGGAACCTTCGCTTCTGCGGAAATTGTTCCTGAAATGCGGGAAACGCTGCGCCTGCAGCCGGATTATTCACTCGGGTTTGTCCATACTACGCCTTCTGACGGGCTTGAGCTATACAAAGGAAAAGGAAAGTTATTTGAGAAATTAAAATTGAGCAATGAAGGCTTGATTGGCGATGGTTCGTTAAAATATGTAACTTCAGTGTCCAAGTCGAATAAGTTCATATTCTTTCCGGATTCTATGAACGCGCACGTTCAGACTTTTGAAGTTACAGAACAAAAGGCACAACCGGAGTTTCCGGAGGTTCATGGAGATACTGTTTATGAACACTGGCTGCCAAAACAAAACACTCTTTTCGTAAAAGATCTGTTTCATCCGTTTTCATGTTACAACAAATTTGCAACCTTCCATGGAACCCTCACTGTATCCCCCGAATTACTGTCAGGCAAGGGACGTATGGATTTCCTGAAAGCTTTTGTAACATCCGAAAACTTTAGCCTGCTCCAACACAGGGTAACTTCAGATACAGCTAACTTTAATTTAAGGGCATCTGATTCAGCATCCGAAATTGGTTTTGGAACCAGTAATATGAAGAGTGATATTGATTTTGAAACCCGTATTGGTGAATTTAAAAGTAACCAAAGCGGTTCATTGGTTCACTTCTATGAAAACAAATATATTGCTTACATGGATGAATTCAAATGGTTCATGGATCAGGACGAAATTGAATTAGGCACCACCCGGAAAAAAGAAACTGAGACAGGTGAGGCAAAAGACATTCAGCTTTCAGGCGCAAGATTTATTTCTGTTGCACCTCACCAGGATTCCCTGCAATTTATTTCGCCACAAGCAAGGTTTAACCTGAAAAAATGCCTTATTACAGCGCACCAGGTATCTTACATTGATGTAGCAGATGCCCGTGTAGTGCCTGATAGCGGGAATATTACCATACATAGAAGCGCTTTTATGGAGCCGCTGATAAATGCGTCTATTACAGCTAATAAAGTAACCAAATACTACACTATTTATAATGCTGATATCAGTATAACATCCCGTAAAAATTATTCCGGGTCGGGTCATTATGATTTTATTGATGGTTCAAAAAACAGGAGGCCTATGTACTTCAGTAATATTCACGTGGATACTTCCCACCAAACAATTGCTAATACAGAGGTTTCCGATACCGCTAATTTCTCTATAAGCCCCAATTTCAGGTACAAAGGAAGGGTAACGCTTAAAGCATCCGATCCGTTCTTATATTTTGATGGTTCTTGCCGGATAAATCATACCTGCAACGAAATTAAGATATCATGGCTTAAATTCTCCGGTGAGGTTGACCCGAATGATGTGCAAATACCGGTTGGCCATGCGGTGAATGACAATAATGTGCAGTTAGCGGTCTCGCCCGTGCTTGCCACAACCGATTCAAATCATATATACGGGGCATTTTTGTCACCCCTTATCAACCCGAAAAAGGACGTAATAATTGTTCCGGATAGTGGATACCTGGCTTACGATGCACCAAGCCAGCAATACAGAATATCGAATAAAGAAAAACTGGTGGCTCAAACGCTCCCGGGTAATTACGTTAGTCTGGATACCCGTAAATGCATAGAATATGGCGAAGGT
>DATHNK010000182.1:0-3812 GCA_035486075.1 Bacteroidia bacterium | reverse complement strand
ATAGCCACCAGCATGGCAATAAATCCCCAGAAAGGCACGGCGGCTTTATCCGTATCAAGGAAGTTATTCATAAGCCCGTGCACAAAATAGGTTATCAACCCCAGGAAGATACTCATCACTAAAATCCGCATATCCCGGTCTTTCAATGTGTAGAATAGCCGGAAGGCAAGAGTAATTACTGTAGTTGCAAGAGCAAGCATAATGATCATACCGAAAGCACCCTGTTCGGCAAGCGGCCCAAGGTATTCGTTATGCGCGTTACCCCCATTGCCTTCATTGGTGCTGATAATAGTACGCATATAAGAAAGCTGATAGGGTGCGTATTTAAACATGTATGTTCCCGGCCCGTAACCAAAAACCGGTTTGTCGAGCCACATACGGTAAGCGCAACTCCAACGGTTCAGCCGTTCGCGGTTTGATGCGTCGGAAGATATATTGGAGATGGACTGAATTTCCTTACCGATATCTTGCGATACATCTGTATTGTTCCGCTGCAACTTCATAATAATGCTGGTTTGGTAAGCAAAAAACAAGCACAGCCCTACTACGAAACCCGCCAGGATCCATTTAAGTTTTACCCGGAAAAGCATAAGAACGAACAAAACTATAGCCGCCACTGTACTTAACCAGGCAGCCCTGCTGTAAGAAAAAGCCAGCGCCAAGAGGAAAAGCAAAAATAAGGCAAATGCAATTATTCTAATTATCGGCTTGTTTTTTTTGATCAGGCTTAAGCCTCCTAAAACCGGAACGAACATGGCAAGCATGGCTCCGTAGGCTGTATGATCGTTATAGAACGGATTAACGGCGGTGTGGGCCCCTTTTTCAGAGAAATGAGATGGGTAATGGCGTATGAAAGTATAGATGATCACAATAGTGAAAGCGGAAACATAAAGCCAGTTGAACGAATAGATATTTTTTGTTTTTTTAAACAGTAAAATACCCAGGAAGAAAAAAGTAAAAACACCCCAGCTCCTTTCCAGCAGGAATTTAAAAGAAACAAAGTACATGGTGCTGGTAAAGCAGGTAACAAACATCCAGAGAAGGCTTAAAGCAATAACTATGCTTACCGGGTGGCGAAATGCACTTTTGTCGTAGCCGGAATAGGCTATATGCATAAAAAAGAGAAGCATTATGCCAAACATAATAGGTTCGGTAGGCAACGCCATACCAACACCGATTTCACCCAACCCAAGTCCGGGAACCTGGAAAATATTTATTGATAATGGTGTGCAGAAAACAACGAAAAGCATAAGTTTATCCAGCGAAAAAAGCGCCAGGTAAACTATTAAAGCCACCAGGGGCAGAAGGGCTGCCAGGAAATTAATTCGCAGGACTATAAAAAGAAGATCCAGGCATACAAATAATATGCTCAGGATGTAGAAAATTACTATTTCTTTTTTGCGAACCAAAGCAACCTGATTTTATTGCCCGTCAGGATGTCTGCCCGTTCCGCCTGGATCGGGATTCATCCGGACGGGCTTTAATTTTTCAGTAACCCTTACAACTATTATTGAAAACACAAGGGCTGCAAAACAACTTCCGAGGATTATAAGTGAACGAAGCGGATAGGAATAAGAATCGGGCTTGAAAGGAGTACTTACCAGGTTCCAGAAAGTGAAGTGCTTATTTATATCCTTCAAAGCATCTTCATACTTTGCTTCCATACCCGTATAGTCTCCCATAGCCGATTCAATATGCTGGTTCAGCACACGGAATTCGATACCGTGGTCTTCCAGGTTTTTTATCTGCTGTGTAAGTTCATCAAACTGTTTGGTTCCTTTTGCGGTGGCCAATGCCTGGTAATATGCGCGCGATACTTCCCTGCTCTGGCTTTCATATTCCAGCATTCCGTATTGCGTGCTGAGTTGTTTTGAAAGTGCCGACATGGAATCTATCTGGTGCTTTTTGGCTGCCAGGGTTTGAGTCCACATGCTTACCACCTCCATCGATTTTTCTTTCTGAACTTCAAATACCTTTTTATTTAAAATGTCGAGTATACCTTTCACAAGGGCAAGGGCAGTATCAGGGCTTGTGTCATATACTTTAATTTCAACAGCGCCATATTCTGTAGGCGATACAATTACATTATGGTCGTATTGCGAATACAGCTTATCAATATAAGGCCTACCGTCATCCACTATATTATAATGCTGGCTCAGATGGAATTTGGCTATAACCTCATTCTTGATATCCACAGAGTTAAGAAATTCTATCATTTGCTCGGATGGGCTTTCATGCGAATAATCCGACATATTGGAAGGGTACACGATGGCATAGGATTTGTACTCCCGGGGCATAAAATAGGGGGTGGAAAAGAAAACGGAAAGGCATAATGCAATGATTTGCACTATTATCAGGGGTTTAATGCGCCTGAATATCCACTTTAAAAAGCCGATACTCTCAAAACCTTCCATCGTTACTTTTTTTTTAAAGTTTTTAAACGGTTTGCAATCAAAAGAGCAAGGATCGAGATCAAAAGTGCAGCTAGGGTTCCTCCGGCTACCACCAATCCCCTGATGGGATATGTTTTACGGTCAGCCGGAATAGCCTTATCGGCTACAAAGAAGGATGGAATAGTTTGTTCAGCATTCACTTTAGCTTCTTCATAGGATGTCTTCACTTGTTTCATCCATTTAAAGTTATTTTCCAGTTCATTGGCAATAACCCAATATCCTTTTCCATTCTGGCTGAATACTTTTAGCTTATCTGAAATATTTTTAACGGCCTCTGCATTGCCTTTCACCTCCGCATCTGCATAGCCGGAAGTTAATTCCTTCACCTGGTATTCCCAGTTGAGTATTCCAAGGTTGCGGTAATAGTTCATAGAATCCTCCAGCTTATTGGCCACGGCGAGAGATGAGTCATATTGCGCCTTCACAACTTTAAAGGCTTTTTGGGAACGCTGCTTTATAATTCCCTGGAAAAGCGAATCGGCCAGGTGGGCTGCTTCATTCGCCATTTCAGAAGCCTTTGCGGGAGACTGGTCATATACAATGATCTCTATTGATTCGTATTGCGTAATATCATATACAAACAGGTCGTTGTAATATCCTTTGAACAGGTAGTACTTATCCCATTTGTCACTCAGGCTGTAATATTTAAGCAGGTTGAATTTTTTTTCCAGGGCATACATCAGCTCGTCTGATTTCAGAACCTGCAACATTTGCTCGGCATTGTTATCTTCTCCAAAAGCGAGGAAATCTTTTGTTTCATCGGCTTGTTCAGATAAAAATGCCCTTGAAAGGTTATTGCCCTGTGAAGGAAAAAGAACTACAGTTGCTTTGAATTTTTCCGGCAAAATGAAGGATATGCCAAGAGAAATTATCATGGCTACCAGGGTAATAATAAGCAGTGGTTTCCACTTGCTGAAAATTAAAACCAGCAGGTTACCTGAATCAAAAACTTCCGGTCTATTTTCGTTACTCATAAATTGATTTCCGATTTATCGGGGGAGGCAAAAGTAAGATATTTAATTTATTAACCAATTTTTACCGCTTTAAGTAAGGATTTTACATTAATAACCCCGGTGGCAAGGGCCCAAATTCCGGAGGCGGCAACAAAACTAATGAAGGAAACCCTCCAGTCTAATGGCAGATGGGTGGAACCCCAGGCAATACATACTGCACCAATAGCAAAGAGGAGCAGCGTAAGCATCATTTTTGGAAGTATGGTGAATTTGAAAACCCGTTGGGCAACAAATATCTGTAACCCCGGCACTAAAAGCTGGGTCATAAGGCTGGTAAGAGCGGCTCCCAATGCATGGAAATGAGGTATCAGAATTAAATTTACTCCTATATTAACGGCCATACCGC
>DATHNK010000181.1:0-2600 GCA_035486075.1 Bacteroidia bacterium | reverse complement strand
TGGTTGGCATATTCCCAATTGGCAGTAGGAGGGAGGCTCATCAAAATAGATTCTGTTCTTCCGTTTGTAAGCAAGCCGAATTTTGTGCCTCTGTCGTATACTAAATTAAACTCAACATATCTTCCACGCCTTAGCATTTGCCACTGTTTATTGGCTTTTGTAAAGGTTTTGTTTTTATTTTTTTCAAGCAAATGCAAATATGCAGGCAGAAAACTATTTCCTACTGCCTTTACAAAACTAAACCTATCCTCAATACTTAAGAAATCAGTTGTTGATAAGCGGTCAAAGAAAATTCCGCCAATACCACGGGTTTCATTTCGATGTGATATGAAAAAATAATCATCCGCCCACTTTTTAAACTCCGCATAATAAGTCGGGTTATGAGTATCGCAAACTTTTTTCAAATGCTGATGAAAAAACTTCGCATCTTCCTCCAGAATATAATGAGGGGTAAGGTCAATCCCACCGCCGAACCATTCTAAATTACCAGCCTTCAAATGGCGTACATTCATGTGAATGATAGGAACCATGGGATTTGCAGGATGAATAACCAGAGAGACCCCAGTGGCATAAAAAGTTGCGTTTTCATCATCTTTCAGCCCCGCTTCCTTCCTTAAAAAATCAGGGCATGGGCCATGCACAGCCGAAAAATTGACCCCGCCTTTTTCAATTATGTTTCCGTCTTTAATAATGCGTGTCCTGCCGCCTCCGCCTTCAGGGCGATCCCACAGATCTTCGACAAATTCTCCCTTGCCATCAGCATTTTCAAGCCCCCGGCATATTTCATCCTGAAGATTACGGAAATAAGTTTCTATGGATTCAATAGGTAACATGATGTGCAAAATAACTAAAATTTACAGTATCGTTTTACAACATACGCAGGCATGTGCATTACATATTCTTTATTTGCGGAAGTAATTGCAGAGTTCTTACCTTTGCTTCAGAAATAACACAGCCACGAGGATAGACTAAATGGAACCCAAAAACAGTAAAAAATTATCTTTTATAGGAAGAACAATGCTGGAAGTGGGGTTCATTCTTTTTCTATTCTATTCCAATTTGCTGATGGGCGAATATACCCATTCAGGAATGGGGCATAAAAATGGCCTTTTGTGGGCTATTCAGGATATTTTCACTTGGGATAATTTTTTCATTGCTATAGTTTTAGCGCTTATCGGGTATCTCGCTATCGAGCTTCTGAGAAAGCGTTTTTAAAAAATCATACTCCTATAATACATAACATCTATTCTCCCTAGATGGAAACTTGGCCTGGTAAGTCCTGAGAACCGAATTGTTTTTGTAATACTCTTTAGAAGATAATGAACGTATTCTTCTAATGTACTACTGTCAAGCGTTTAACAGACTGTCCCCCATCTCCATATATCTTCACTAAATATATTCCGGGAGACAGTTGGTCTGTATTAATTTCCAGTTGATGGATACCTGCGGTTTGCATTCCGTTAAATGTATTTTGCACGCATCTCCCATCTGCGGAAAAAACCGCAATATTCACATCGGAATTTTGTGCGAGTGTATAATTTAATGTTGTGTTTTCAGAGGCAGGATCCGGGTACAATTCTACATTGTTTATGGAAGATGCAATAGAAGCAATGCCAAGTGATTTCTTTATTTTATCGGGATAAACTGTATTTGCATAAACAGGATTATTTGCAACTACGTTCTCATTGATCTGTAAAAGCGGAACGTGAATTCCGTTGCCAAGCCATTTGTATTGTATTTGTTCAATCTGCGGAGTGGCGAATCCAATGTGGAAAGTATCAATATATAAGCTATCAGAAGAATAAAGTATTGTTTTCACTCTAACGGTTTGAAAAGTACCAAAAGGAGTAATAAGCGTTCCCCATCCATCCACATGATTAACCCTTTTTTGTTGCTGTCCGTAATACCCGAGCGAGGCGATATTGATGTGGCTGCTCGAATTGCAGGAATCTGCATTGCCATAAGTCAGCGGGAAATTATATACTACATCAATGTAGTCATCCTTCACCGAGGCGGGAATGGAATTGATGGTAGCTCCGTAGCCAACACTTTCATAATTATTGGTTTCATCCTTATAGTAATCTATAACACTGGTAATGCTTAAAGTCCCCAACTTAGGTGGCGATGCCGCATTTTGTGCAACAGTTGAAACATATAAAGGGTAAAGAAATGGATCATTGAAAAAGATTTGGTATGCTACCGGAGTAGAGGCAATGCTAAGAAAAGTATCTATGTTTTGAGACTGAGCCACTAAACCCGCGTAGTTCCATGTTATATTGGCTCCTGTATAAGATGGAGCAGGTAATCCGGTGGTATCTGTGGTAGTGCTAACGCGTATAGTATCTCCTGCCTGAGGCATATCGGCCTGGGTTATGTTGATCTGGGCGAAAGTAACATTTACAGATAATAAGCAAACTAAACCGGGGAGTAAAAATGTCTTCATTTCAATAGAATAAATAGTTATTAAAGATTCAAAGATAATAAATTATGGGTCTCTTACTGATAGGCAGCCAAGTTTCGTTTTTTAGCTAATACCAATGGCTGATAAAGCTTGTTTACGAGAATTATATGGTATTAAAATGGGGGTGGTATATAAATTT
>DATHNK010000180.1:0-6003 GCA_035486075.1 Bacteroidia bacterium | reverse complement strand
TTTCTGAATTATCGCCGCGCCCGCACGATACGGGCATGGTTACCCTTGCCGGAACACAAAACCTGAATGAATTTGAATTACATGCCCGTGCTATATTGGGGTTGCCTATTCCTGAAATTACGCTGGAAAGGGTAGGGGCTTCCTCTGTAATTTTGGCGGATGAAAACGGGCGTTCACCGATTTATTCAGGGGTGGAAGATGTTTTAAAAGAACCCCAATCGGATTTAAGAATATTCAATAAACCTACTACACGGCCATATAGACGAATGGCAGTTGCATTAGCCTATGATAAGATAGGTACGGATGTAAATAAAGTGAAAGAAAAGGCAATTTTACTTTCTAAAATGGTTGCCGTAGAACCTACGGAACCACTTTAATTTGTAGTGTAAGAGCAATACTTATTTAATACTTATGCTGTCAGGCATATTGTATAATTCATGTCCCGGAGGAACACTAACCGGTAAAAAACACCTCATGGCTTTCGGTTTATCATTTATAACTCCCGGAATCCAGTTAGGCATTGTACGGATACATTGAATAGTTGCGGAATCCCAGCCTGCTGAAGGGCCTTTTTCAATTTTAACCCTGTCTACTTTTCCATCTGTTTCAACAAAAAAAGAAAAATAAACGGAACCTGAGATATCTCTTTTATATAATGAATCGGGAGCTGCGATATGCAAAAACAAATAACGCTGAAGTGAATCTTCTCCGCCCGGAAATAAAGGTTCTGCGGAAGGGACAGCCCCTGGTTTTACCGCAGGTGGCAGGCTGGTTATTACTACCGGGCTGCTTTGAATAGAATTTGTCGGAACAGGTTTATCATTGAAAGCTAAGGCCTGCCCGGAAGATTTATTAATTTGTGAGTTAACAAACACAAATGATATAAATGAAAATAAAACTATCCTAGATGAACTAATCTGATTTTTTTTCATAACGCAAAGATAGATGTTTATAAATGGTATAAATATAAAAAAGAAACCTTAATATAAACATAATAATGTTGATAAGCCAATACGGTCAAGCCATCTAAACCAAACTACTAAAATTTTATAAGTTGCTTCCTTTATATTTATTTTACGTGATATATAATAAATGGTTACGCTTATAAGTTACTATTAAAAAACAATTGCCATGCACAAATCGACCGCACTAGTTATAACCTTTAAAATTCAACACTATGAATGGGTACAAAACAGGCGGCAATTGGTCAGACGTGACCAGCATCGACCGCAATGAAGTAGTCTTCGAAGGAAGACACAAAGCATACGGAGCTTTTTATATCCGTAAACGTTATCCTAAGGCGCTTCTCTTTGCATTCTTGTCCGCATTGACTTTTTTTGCGGTGTGTGCGTATGTTCCTTATGCACTCCGGAATATAAGCCCTCCAATTGTAAAATCAGATAAGGATATTATAATAAAGCCAAAGGATGTTTTAATTCATAAGGATGTTGTTCTTCCTCCCATTACGCCTCCACACGCCCCGCCTCCAAAAACTCCGCAAAGCGAGCACATGCCTCCTGTAATTGTGGAGCAGCCTGACACTGCCACTCAACCAATAGTAGATAATCATACGGTTCCAAATCCTATTAATCCAGGGACCGGAGATCCTCATGGGCCGGATATTGCAGTTCCGGATTCAGGTGGAAGTCCGCTTCCAGAACCTATAATAGATAATACGCCCCATAAGTGGGTAAGCGAAATGCCAAAATTTCCGGGTGGTAATATTGAAGATTACCTGAGTAAGCAAATCAGTTACTCCGCCGAAGATATACAACTTGGCATAGAAGGAACCGTGTTTACAACTTTTGTAGTGGAACGGGATGGTTCAATAAGTAATGTTACATTATTGCACGGGATCTCCAATGGCCCCGATCTTAATAGGGAAGCCTTACGTGTTATAGCCGGAATGCCTAAATGGATACCAGGAAAACAAGACGGGCATCCGGTAAGGGTACAATATATAATACCCATACATTTCAAACTTCAATAAAGATAGTTCAAAGAAGGAAGCCTGACCAAAAAATCAGGCTTTATTCTTTATACGAGATATGAAAACTAGTTCATTCCACCTCCACCTCCGGTAGTATCCTTAGGAATATGTTTTTCAAGGTCTTTCTGAACATCATTAATATCCATTTGTTTGTAATCCGCAGGAATAGTAAATAAACTATCGGATAATGTTTTACTCTCAACAGATTTAGCGGTAATAGTAAGATTCAAGCCTTGCATACTAACACTAAATTCCATGGGCATACCTTTCAGGCCTTTGAACTGGCCCTGTGGATCGGCATAAGGAAGGTCGGTAGTATAGTATACATAGCTGGGGACAGAGCCTTCTTTGCCCATGTTTACGGTAACTTTTGCTTTTTTACAAGAATATCCTGCAATAGATTTTGTGGCGCTTGCAGAATCAATGTATTCAATTTTAGGAATATTGTTTTGTTCCAGTTTCTTCATACTGTCATTGCGCATAATAGCATATTTCTGGTGGAACATGGATATCAGCATGATCGGGTCATCCGGCTTTTTGCTGTCAGCAATAACAGTAGTGTTATTACCCTCCATAGATTCTTCGGTGCGGGTAAAATTACCTTTCACATAGGTGGTCATTTTCATAGATTGCAACATAGCGCTTACTTCAGGTGGCAATCCGGCGCCGGCTTTTATTTCATAGGTCACAATTCCCTGGAAATTTGAGCCGGAAGAGGAGGTTCCGTTACTATTACAACCGGTATAAAGTGCGGAACTTGCTGTTAATGTTGTAAGAAGAAGAAAAGCTGATATTTTTTTCATGTTAATTATAATAATTTGAGCCGCGAAGGTAAGTAAATATCTTCATTGGGAATGCATCAAACTGACCTCGGGCGAATTAACTTTATAAAAACTGTAAATAATATTGTTAATGGTTTAGAAGGTTCCGGTTTTTAATATTCTTAAACCCGAATTTTTCAAATGTACTTATTCACAAACGAATGTTGAATAGTCGCGAAAATCAGCACTTATTTTAATTGAATTGAATTGAGTTTAATACCAGTTACTCCCTTTAGTGAAAGGTATTTCAGGTAGAATTGATAATTCCAATATCAACGGTTATTAACATAGTATGTTGAATAACTGCCATCTTATTTGCATTGCTTAAGGAGGTTTCCTGAAATAACTTCGTACAAATTCAAATTAAAACTATGAAAAAGCAAAGTCTGTACGCAATAATAGGTGGGATAATAATAGCAGTAACGTTACTCGTTGCAAATGCGAATGGTAAAGACAAGCATTATATTGTAAAATTAAAAGGCAATGTACTTTATGCGAGACATTCCGGTAAAAATTCTGTGGATAAGCAAATAATATCTTCTGACGTAGCTTTAAAGCAGGATAAGAAAAGGAAGAAAATTGAATTGCCCATAGAGAATAAAACGGAGATGGTTTCTGTTACACCCTCAGAATCGAAGCCATTAAGTATTACAGTTCAAAAGAATATTTTGAAAACAGTTAGCTTCAGGCCTAATGGTCAATTTTCAAATTATGAACAAACACTTACCTCTATTCATACCCGAATTTACGGATTGTTTCCGGGAACTTATCTTGATTCGATGAGTATTGTGAATCAACTTTTGAATGACTCTATCAGGAACGAACTCTCCAAATTTAACGACAAGGATAAAGCGGAATACTTAAGAATATGCCTAAGTAAAAGCTTACAAGACAGCATAACCCTGGACAGGTTGAACAGTTTATCCTCTCCGGACCGGAAGTCTATGTTAAGTTCCAAAGGGGTTTTAATTGTTCATTGTAAAGACGCATCTTCTGAAAGGGATATGGATTCAGTTGTAATGGACGTATTTTCAGGAAGCACCCTTGTTGCTTCGGCATCATCCGATAAAAGCGGAACAATACAATATACCGGAATTCCGGAGGGTAATTATTATGTTGTTTTTTCGCGCAAGTCCTATGCTCCCTTCTCGCTTATGCGTGTAAATGTGGCAGGTGTTGGGCAATCATATATAGATATACCTTTAAACAGGCAAGATGGATATTTATTCCAAATGTTTGGTAAAAATGCATGGCTCTATGTTACAACAGGGATCATACTCTTTTTACTTATTATTACAATTATGGCTTACTATCTTGCAAAATTCAATGCAAGAAAGGAATTGAGAACTGCTTAAATGTGATTGGTAATATAGAAAATGGTCCGCCATTGGCGGACCATTTTTGTTATAATTGTTAACGTGAGGGATAAAAATACAATAATTGGCACATATTTTAGTTATTCTAGGAAACCAGAAAAGAAGCGGATGATGATACTTGTGTATAATATGACAAATCTCAGCGGTGAATTCTGGATAATAAAATATATTTGCAAAATAATTTTTAAACCTGTCGTAATTTAGAAAATAATTACCAAGAGCGATGAAAAGTAGGATTACTATCCTTGTTATTTCCTTTGTTGTATTTACCCTGATATCAATAAAACCTAAAGCCCAAACTACTACTTGTGATTGTTGGAAGCAAAGGGACAACACATTTACCGAATACCCTTTTAATCATGACATATCAGGGCCGGTTCCAACTTCTCCATATTACCGGAATGATGATGCGTACGGCACAAATATTCTAACCTTGCCATTCAGTTTTTGTTTTTATGGTAATCAGGTTAATCAGATTTACATAAACAACAACGGATTTGTAACCTGGGGGCCAGGTGCTAACGCTTTGAATACGAGTTCATCTTCCTATGAGCCACAAACCCTGCCTCTTCCCGTGGTGCAACTGATATCTCCGTTTTGGTCAGATGAGGATACACGTAATGTATCGGGGCCGGTTTCCAATGGGCTGGTATTTTATAAAGTGACCCCTACCTATATAATTATTCAATGGGATACGGTTAGTTATTATGGAACGTATACTTCTTCACAGGATAATTCCTTCCAGCTTATTATAAGCAACGGAACCGACCCTATTATTCCAAACGGAAACAATATAGAATTCTGCTACCAGCAAATGCAATGGGCCGTTGGAAACGCCCAGGCCGGAAACAGTGGTTTTGATTCTCAATTGAATCCTGCTGAAGTCGGAATAAATGAGGGGAACGGAGTAGGGAATATTCAATATGGATTGTTTAATACGCCTACCAGTAACTATGCAGGGCCTTATCCGCCTGCATCATCTTATGATGGAGTTTACTGGCTTGATAACAGGGAGTTTATAATGAATGGTTGCACGGGCAATGCCCCTCCTTTTGAAATGAGTGGAAGTACACAATGCGATACATTAAAAATTTGCGAGGGGGATACTGTTAAAACCTCCTATGATTTTTATTCTGTCCTAACTGGCTCCACTGTTGCTACCGTTCTGGGTTCAGCGCCATCGGGTGTGAGTATAATTTATAATAATGCATCAGGGCCTTCTGATAGTGTAGTTGTTCAAATTATTGGAAATTCTACCAATACAGGAGTTCACACGATAGTATTGTATTCTTTTGATAACCTTTCTCCTGCCGATACCTTATTTACTTATATCGTAGTCGATATTTCACCTTCACCTCCTGTAACAATTAGCGCCGTTAAAGATACCATTTGTTTAGGCAATAGTTCTGTGTTAACTGCCGGTGGAGGAGTGTCCTATTCCTGGAGTACCGGAGGTACCACCTCTTCAATAACCGTGACCCCAACAGTAACAACTACCTATTCCGTGGCTATATCTACCAATTCATGTACAAAAGATACCACTGTTACGGTGGTCGTTGAACCTCCGGTAACTTTAATTGTTAACCCACTTAACTCCGGAATTTGTGCAGGCGATTCACTTTCATTAAAAGTTACGGGAGCTACTTCCTATAGTTGGGCTCCTGCAACAGGACTTAATTGCTCAACATGTTCTTCTGTAAACGCTTCTCCATCTGTTACCACTGTATATACCATTACCGGAACTTCCAATGGATGTTCTACAACAATAACAGATAGTGTTAAGGTTAATCCTTTGCCTATTGTTTCCATTGCAGCC
>DATHNK010000179.1:0-13124 GCA_035486075.1 Bacteroidia bacterium | reverse complement strand
CACCCAGCTTCCCTTCCGATCCCACCTCCCTTGCCACACGCGTCACTTCCGATCCGAATGAGTTCAACTGATCCACCATCGTATTGATGGTATTTTTCAACTCTAAGATTTCACCCCTAACGTCCACCGTGATCTTTTTAGAAAGGTCACCTTTTGCAACCGCTGTTGTTACATCGGCAATGTTACGCACCTGCCCGGTAAGGTTACTTGCCATTTGGTTCACACTATCTGTTAAATCCTTCCATGTACCACCCACACCTTTTACCTGCGCTTGCCCGCCGAGTTTTCCTTCCGTACCCACCTCACGCGCAACCCGTGTTACCTCCGATGCAAATGAGTTCAGCTGATCCACCATTGTATTAATGGTGTTTTTTAATTCCAATATTTCACCTTTTACGTTTACTGTGATCTTTTTCGAAAGGTCACCTTTTGCAACGGCTGTTGTTACATCGGCAATGTTACGCACCTGGCCCGTAAGGTTACTTGCCATTTGGTTCACAGAATCCGTTAAATCTTTCCATACACCCGCAACCCCTTTTACCTGTGCCTGTCCGCCCAATTTACCTGCTGTTCCTACCTCCAAAGCAACCCGTGTTACCTCCATCGAGAAGAGGTTAAGCTGCTTCACCATACCATTCACCTCTTTGGCAATCCGTAAAAACTCACCCTGTAATAAGTGGCCTTCAATATCCAAAGGCATCTGTTGGGAAAGATTACCCTTTGCCACCGAGGTTATAACGTGTGCAATTTGAATGGTAGGATGTACAAGGTCGGAAATAAGTGTGTTTACCGAATCAACGCAGGAACCCCAGGAACCTCTTGCTCCTTCAATTTCGACCCGTTGATTCAGCTTACCTTGTTTACCGATACTGCTGCCCACCTTTTCAAACTCATACACCATCTTTTCGTTCATCTCAACAATTTCGTTGAGGGTGTCGCATATTTTACCTTTTATACCAATTTGGTCTGCGGGGAAGCGTACTTTAAAATTACCATTCCTGACATTCAGGAGCGTGCTGAACAATTCAGAATCAGTTATTTCTTCACCGTTCCTCGAGGGTTTTGCAATCTTTGCTTTCATAAGTTAAATGATTGGAGTAGTTAGAATTAGCAAATATTTTTTTGGAAATATCTACCGTAAACTTAATTAACAGGGATTTAAGGATTTCAAATTTTCGATGAAATCTCAAAAACTATCGGTGAAATTTTAAAATCTGTCGGTGAAATTTTAAGATTTCGAAATAACTTCCGTATCCGGCCAGCTATTATACTAAAATTGACCGTTCCTTTTTAAACTTCAACCCATAAAAAACAGAGTTAACCGAATATCTCCGGAATTCCTTTCAATGGAATCGATATTTGAATTGGAACCATATTCAACCGTATTATGGAAACGCACGAAATCAGGCCACCACACTATTTTAAGAATATGCCACATCATTGGAGGAAACTTTTTCAATGCTGTCTTGGTTTTGCCTCGCTTGAATGGCTGATCATTCAGATCTTCAGAGACTATATAGGATATAGCAATCTGGAAGCCTGGATTATCGGTGTGGGGATATTCCTGGTGTATTTCTGGGCTGCTATCAGGTACCCGCAAGACTTTATTGATCCCATGTTTTCATAAAATGCAGGATTGATGGGGAACGCTTTGATTGAAACATCTGCATTAACACTTTCTGAAACTATAAAAGAAAAGATCTTTAAGGAGGGCAATATCTCCTTTCGTGAATTTATGGAAATGGCATTGTACCATCCTGAAATGGGCTATTATACTTCTGAAGGAAATAAGATCGGTACCCAAGGCGATTATTACACAAGCCCTGACATTACTCCCATTCTGGGAGAAATGATTGGAAAACAACTGGAAGAAATGTGGATTATTTTAGACAAAAAGCCCTTTTCTGTTGTTGAATATGGCGCCGGTGACGGCTCTCTTTGCAAAGACATTCTTCTTTACCTCAAAAATAATACGGAGTTTTACAATGATCTTACGTATTATATAATTGAAAAAAGCCCGGCAGCCCTGGAAAAAGAAAAAAGGCTGTTAACCGAAAAGGTGCAATGGATAGACAGCCTTGGTAGTGTTGCACCAATTAACGGATGCATTTTATCGAATGAAGTTCTTGATAATTTTTCTGTTCACAGGGTAGTTATGAAAGAGGATTTAATGGAGGTTTATACAGGATATGAGGATGGCTTTTTTGAAGTTTTAAAACAAGCGCCGAAACCTCTAAAAGAATATTTTGAAGAGTTGAATGTACTTTTACCTTATGGGTTTTGTACCGAAGTAAACCTGGAAGCTCTGTCATGGTTGAATGATATTGCAAACGGATTGCAAAAAGGATTTGTACTTACGATAGATTACGGGTATCCTTCGCATGAATTATACCGTTATGACAGGAGAGCCGGAACACTTGTTTGTTACAGCAGGCACAGGTTACACGACAATTTGTATAGTAATATAGGCAATCAGGATATTACGACACATGTTAATTTTTCAGCCCTTTGCCATTGGGGACTGAAATATGGACTGGATTATTGCGGATTCATTCACCAATCTTATTTTCTGCTTGCCCTGGGGCTTAATGAATACTTAAGAAAAACTGAGGAGAAAGAGCATAGTGACTATCTGAATGATGAACAAAAAGCATTTTTTATAAATACCTTTATGGTAGATATCGGCAATAAACTAAAAGTACTTATACAACAAAAAGGATTACCGCCGCAAAAACTTTTAGGGTTAAAATTTATGTTTAAGAAATTATATTAATAGAAGCAATCTCATTAAATTCGGATGTCCAATATTGGGTAAGATCGCGTCGCAAAGCCTCGCAATTATGATGATTTTTGTATAAACTAAATAAGAAAATAGTTTACCCTATCGGTTTGATCTCAACTTTTAATTCCCGGAGCATTTTCATTACGCTTGTAATATTTATTTCCTCCGGTTTGTACGAGCCAATGTTCAGGGAACAGACAAACTCCCAGGCTTCAAGTATATCACTAACTCTGATATCATAAGGAACATAGAACCTGCTATCCGATACCAAAGTAAGAATGCCTCTTTTATCACGATCTTTCTTTACCCTTTTATAAACAAAATCATTTGATTCCGTATTTATAATGTACGTATTTCCATCCTTTATTTCATTCGTTGTTTCAACATGCTTACAAATTATAATATTCCCCTTGCATAAAGGTGGCATGGAATCGTCCTTTATTGAAAAAGCTTTGTGTTTACCTGTAAGAAGGAAAGGCAACCTTGTAAGCAGCATCTGGTCATCCGGTTCCTCATTCATATAATATTGATTTGTTTTCATGGCAATTTACTTTTATGAACTCTAAATTAGCACACTCTGATTTTTTATTATTTAAATTTCGGCAAACACTGCAAAATAGCAGTTGGACTTTCTTTATTAACCGGCAAAATATTTTAAAGGAATATTTAATTCCTTTGCGAATATTCATAAAATTGACATAAAGCAAAAACACTATAGGGGTGTGGTGTCTGAATTTCAAAAGCAGGTAGAAGCATGGTATTTTTAAAACCATCCATTTCTTCATTGGAAACAGCGGCATGTTTTACTTTTTTTAAATCATAATCAATTGTGACTATGGTTGTGATATCCTGAAAACCCTGCTTCTTGTCCATGATCCGCTTATTAAGGTTTTATTATTATAGTATCTTAAGTTATATCGGGTTTCTTGTCTCCTGTCCCATCATTGTTCGAAGACATATTCTTGTCCTTTCCTTTAATTGGACGGACCGGTTTATCTACCGGTGGTTCCGATTTATCACTTTGCGTATTTTTCCCTGTATACTGTGAATTTTGAAATGGTACAATGGGATATGCCGGGTGAATTATGAAGATATCATCATTCTTGTCGTTACTTGATATAACAATATAGATCGGAAGGGTTCGTTCTTCTTCAATTCTATATCCGCTTTGGATGGCTTCTTTTGCCAGGCGCTGAGCTGTTTCTTTCGAACCTTTAAACAGCGCATTTTTTTGTTTGTTCATGGCGTATTTATTTAATATTGTTTTTTGCCTGAGTGTCGTGATACAAGATACCGCCATAAATACATTTACAATTCAACTATTCGGTAAACATTATTAATTACAGGGTAAATACAAATTTATTACAGATAAAAAACGGGTGAAATTTTGCCGGTGCCTTGAATATTTTCGTGGTTACAAACTAAGAACCCCGATATATTTACCGGGGTTCTCACTTCAGGTTCTCACTTTTATTTCCGGGTGTTATTCACCGAATTCAGTTCCCTGGTATCCGGTTTTCCCTCCGGAATTTTGCTGTGATGTACCTTTTGATTGTTGAGATTTCTCCGACTGCTGGCTTGATTTTCCGGAATTAGATTCCATGCCGCCTGAGTTGGATCCCGTGTGTGACCTCGATTTGTCGGATTGGTGACCCGACTTTTCCTTACGGTCATCTCTGTCGTGATTCTGACTTTTGTGCTTATTCATGTTGGCTTAAAATTAAAATTATAGATTATTAAATTCTCAATGCAAAATAAATACGGCATTTTCCTTTTATTAAATAATTTCGGTGAATAGTAAATTACCATGGTTAAACTCTTAAACGGAACCGGTAAATTCAGTGTTTAAAGCTGCTGTGGTGGCTTAGAAAGGCTTAAATGAAGGCTAGTTTAAAACATAATGGAACAGGCAATAACCTATCAGATCGATTAATAGTATAGCCGCAATAATGGTTACCTTATTAATACTTAATTTAATATACTTACTGCTTTCATTTTTTGACCTTATATTGGCCATGGCATTTTTAATGCTGTTTGGTATTCTTACAAATGCACTTTCGCTTTTGGAGATATATTCATAGGCCCCATTCCGTAAACAATCCATAGCCGCCTGTACTTTATCCTGCCCTGAAAGCATTATTACAATGGTATCCTTTGACAAGGATTTTATCTCACGTAATACATTTATTCCATTCATAGCTTCCGGATGTTCATAATCATTCAAATAATAATCCAGGATAACTATATCAGGAGGATTTTTAATGGATTGAATAAACTCTTCCCCGGTATAGTATTCTGAGATATTCAATGATGAATTGAATTGTTGCCGCAAACTATTTTTTAGCGAGACGAGAAAAACTCTGTCATCGTCTACCAGGGCTATTGAATATTTACCGGTTTCATTCATGGAAGGGGTTTTTACCATCCTGCCTATTTAACAGCTACAACCAAATATTTATTTTCCTTCCAGAATGAGGATTGATCGGTGATCCACAATGAATCGGCTGTTTTATTGCCCGATATTTTATAGGAATCTACAGGGTGGGTAGTGAGCAATTTTTTAAACTTGGCATTAAGCGGAATGACTTGCAATTTTGTTAAATCGGTTTTAGTAAAATAACTACTGTTGAAATCCGGTTTCAACTGAGAATTTCTCCCGATCCCGATAAACCCGCCGGTTTTATCTATCACTTTGTTATCCTTCAATTCTTTTAAAGTACCTACAGCGTAATAAACAGTATTCATAGTATTTGTCAGGTTCTCTATATCGGTATTCCTGTTTTGCAGTACTACCATGCTGTCATTAAACTGTTGGGTTACCTGTTTATATGAATCATTCACTTTTGCAAGGCTACTTTGCAGTACAGTAATTTGGGTGTCTTGCGCTGCAATTTGAGCGGTCATCCTTGTGATCATCGCTTCCAGCGCCACATTCTTCTTATCCATCTTTTTTACCCGTGCACGCAGAGCAGCCACATTTTTATTGCTTGCTATAATTAAGCTGTCAAGCATCTTTATATCATTTACGGCATTATTACCAGTTTTGCTTTCAACATTCCCATTCACAGAAAGGATTTTTTCCCTTGATTTAATTTCGTCCAGGTTGCTTTGTATTTCATTCATGCTATTTATATATCCCTTAATTGTGGAATCCTCGGCCTGTGTTTGAAGGACCAAAAGGGAATCATGTTCATGCAGCGTTTTATACTGCTGCACCAGTTGGCTGTTATTGCATGAACTGAAAATTGCCACCATGGCGATTGCACCGGCAATCTTAATTTTTATGCCAATTAAATTAAATCGATTTGTTTTCATGATGAATGATTTTATAATTTAGTTTGATGGCAAGTTAAGATGGCCGGTTATTAATTTAAATATATTTTCGGTGAACTATTAATAACATATGTTAAATAGGATAAATAGACCGATGAATTTGCCTTAAGGGTAAATCAAGAAAATGATAAAGGTTTTGATTTAATGGCAGGGTTGCGTTGAATTAACCTTCCGGTATTTATTGCAGGAAGGCTTTTTATTATTTAAAAAGGAATTTAATTTCTATTTGTTACATCCTCAACTTCAACGCCCTGAAAAGGCAGTTCAACGAAAATTCAAATATCAAGGAGTAGCACTGACATAATTTTGCTTTTGAAACTGATCATATAATTATAAACTTAAAAACAAACACAATGAAAAACAATTTCATAAATCCAGTAAAATTCGGATTGCTCTTTGCATCTTTTATGCTGGTCTGCGGCCTGGCCTCAGCAACAACCTACACAGCAGTAGCTTCAGGTAATTGGACAAGTTCCGTAACATGGGGTGGTTCAGCGCCTCCTACTAATTTAAGTTCAGCCGACCAGGTGATTATCGGTGTTGGAATGAACGTTACCATGGACCAAAACGTTACATTAAACAATGCCCTTGCAAGTATAAATGTAACAGGTACTTTATCTTCAGCTGCTCATATTAAATTAACTGTAACTTCCGGGACTTTAACAGGAACGGGTACTATTACTGCAGCTCAGTTAATATTAAATGCAACGGGGAGTTTAACATTTACAGGTTCCATGACGGCAGACACGTTGGTTAATTCTATCATTAGCCTGAGTTCTGCTGCACAAACAACCGTAAATAACGAACTTGCCCTATCAGGTATTCTGGACATAACTGCAGGCGGTTCATTGAAAATGGGGGCTAATTCTACTATTGCCGTATCCGGTGCGAGCCTTTCCTTATCAGGCGGCACACTTGATTTGACAGCCAATTACAATGTGGAGTATACCAATATGTCAACCACAACAGGATTAGAGCTGAGTGGTTCCGGTTTGGGTAAAGTAACCATTAATGTTTCAGGGATGAACAATGTTACATTGAGTTCAAATTTAACAACCAACGATTCATTAAAGTTTGTAAGTGGCACATTAATACTGAATGGTAACAACCTTACAGTTAATGGAGAACTGTCGGGAAACATAATGATAAGTGGTAATTCATCATCCAATTTAACCATAAATACATCGGGTGGTGTTTCTTCATCCATTATGTTCACAACCGGATTTCAGAATTTAAACAATCTAACTATCAATGTTGGTTCAGGGGATTCAGTTAAAGTTTCTTCTGATCTTACAATTCATGGGAACCTAACTCTGTCCGGAGGCAGCAAACTTGATATCAGCGGGCAGGAGTTAATGCTGTCATCTGATGTAACAGGTAGCGGTACGCTTGTTGTAAATTCTTCTTCAAAATTAACCTTCAATTCATCCAGTTCAATTACAGGCAATATAAATATAGCAGGAACGTTAGGAAAATTTACTGTAAATATTGGTGGCAGCAACAGTGTAAAATTAGGAACGAACCTTACAGTTGATACACTCGACCTGAGTAGCGGAACACTTATTCTCAACAGTAATAATTTATCTGTAAACGCAGATATAACAGCAAGTGGCACAGGTGTTGTTTATTCAACAGCTGTTTCAAATGTTTCAGTTTCTGCCGCAACATCTGTTAACGGTTCGTTAACGTTCGATGCAGTTTGGGATACTGTAAATAATCTCAATTTAAACATTGCGGGCGGAGGCTCATTAAAATTAGGTTCGCAGCTTGTTATAAATGGAAATTTAAATTTCACTACGGGCTATTTTGATATAGGTAATAATAACTTATCGCTTGGAGTTAATAGTTCCATTACAGGAGCAGGCCTTATGGCTTACGTAAAAACAAGCGGAAGCGGGAACTTAACAATGTCTGCCAATATTGGAGATACAACCAGGTTTGAAGTTGGAAACTCAACATATCTGCCTGCTCAAATAACCCTTAATACAGGCTCTGGCACCGGAACGATAGGTGTTAATGTTTCAACAGGAGTTTATTCCAGAGGAACTTCAGGCGTGCAGATATCCTCTTTTCAACCGATGGTAAATGCTACCTGGTTATTCCAAAACAATATCGGTTCAAGTTTGAATGCAAATATGAAATTATCCTGGACCACTGCTGCTGAAGTAAACGGGTTTTTACATACGGATGATTATATTTCGCACTACGCATCGCTCTGGGATGATATTGGCGACAGTATGACCGCAATGGCTTCCGGAAGTCTGTATAGTGTTGTAAGAGCCAATGTTACTTCTATGAGCCCATTTGCAGTATTTGACCAACAAACTATTCCAACCGGAATAAATGAAGTGGCCGCAACCGATGGTGATATTATTATCTATCCAAACCCGGCTTACCAGAATTTGTACATAAAGAATAATTTTACTCCGGGAAGCCTGGTAAATGCAGAAATATATAACACTCTCGGACAAATGGTATCAAGCTATCAGTTTAAAGATGCACTATTTGCAGTGCCCGTTTCAGGATTGGCAACAGGAACCTATCTTATAAAGTTCTATAGTGACAATATGGAAGTGGTTAAAAAGTTTAATAAGTTGTAGGACAGGGGTGATTAAGTTGTAAGAAGACTTAATTAACTACAGCTTAATTAATGGGTCTCCCGGAATTATTCCGGGAGACTTTTTTATTTTATGGAACGATAAAATCTTTTTTATTTTTTCATCGATAACAAAGGCTAATTCACCGAAAAAGCATGCTGATGGCACAATGGCACTGTAATTTTATACTAACAATTTAAGCGGTATCAATTTTTAAAATAAATTATATGAAAACTCTTATTACTATCCAATCGGGCATAACAAACAGTTTAATTTATGGTATTGCCGGAATGTTCCTGGTATTACTCCTTATTTTTATTAGTAATTTAATATCAAGGCTGGCCCCGAAATTAAAGCAACATGGCAAGCAAGATAGATCCCTTAAAGAAATAATTGCAAATGAATGCACGGAGTTACGGCATAAAGAAATTAACCTCGAAATATTTGCCCATGAAATGTATTGTACTGCTAATACTATCCGCTTGTATTTTAAGAAAAACGGAAAAGGAGGAGAAAGCGAGTATATTATTTTGCTGGAGACAGACAAAGGCAATTTAGCCGAGATCGGGTTGGATTATTTTCATGCAAATGAGGAATTCTTCTTTATTTGTCAGGAGGATATGGTAGCTAAAGAAGGGAAACCCTTAACCATAAATATTTTTGCATACTCATTATTCGATAAAAACCTGGAAAAGGAAATTATTAATGAGAAAGAGCCGGCCAGGCTTGAAGCGCCAACAGCAGCCTGATGAGTATTGATGATAAATTAATTTTAAGGCCTAGGCATCATTTAATTTCTTCAACTCCTCTTTCAACTCTACGATAGCTTCAGAACAAACCTTTTTAGTTTTTTCTAACAGTGCCGGTATTTTATCTAAATGTGATTCTTCTGCCGCATAGTCTTCCAAAAGAGGCACATCATTTATTATTTCTGTAAGCCCGGTAAACATAATGGATGGCTTGATCTTATGAACAATAAGCCTAAGCGATTTCCAATCTTTATTTTTCAAAGCCTTATCCATATGATCAAGAGCATTTGGAGTTTGTTCAATAAAAATGTTCAGCATTTGAATGATAAACCCTTTGCTGCCCTTGGCAATACCTTCCAGGTAAGTCAAATCTGTATGCCTGGCAACAGGAGGATTTTCTACAAGAGGCATTTTATGATTACCATCTTCCGGCCAGTTTTTAATATGCATGGCCGTTAATATTTTCATGTATAAGTTTTCAGGCTCAAAAGGCTTTGAAACATACTCATCCATTCCTGCTTCCAGGCACTTTTCTCTCTCCCCGGCCAGGGCATGGGCCGTCATAGCAATTATGGGAATATGTTTTCCCGGAAATTCCTGCCGCATTTTTTGGGTGGTTTCGTATCCATCCATTCCCGGAAGTTGAATATCCATTAATACCAGATCGAAATTTTTTTGCTTGATTTTTTCAAGGGCGATAAAACCATCCTTTGCCACGTCTACTTTCCAATTCCAGTCGCTTAGCACTTTTTCAGCAAGCACAGCATTTAATTCATTATCCTCCACCAAAAGCACTTTAAATCCTTCGGGAGGCATTACTTTGCTCAACTCATTTGTTAAGTCCACCTTCCTTTCTTTTACATGCCCGGTTCCTTTACTGAACGATAATGTAAAACCAAATACAGAACCTTTCCCCGGTTTACTGTTAACTGTAATTTCTCCTCCCTGATGTTCCACTAATTGCTTCACAATAGCAAGCCCAAGTCCCGTACCTCCGAATTTCCTGGTGGTTTCGGGGCTGGCTTGCGTAAAAGCATCGAATATTGTGGGCAGTTTTTCTTCCGGTATCCCTATACCGCTGTCGATAACTGAAAATTTCAACTCTATTTTTTGAGCATCCTGGCTTACTATGTCAATCCTGATTTTAACTTCTCCTTCCTTTGTAAATTTTATGGCATTGCTGAGCAAGTTTGTAAGGATTTGATTTAACCTGGTGGGATCACCTACTAAATTATCGTTAATCTGATCATCAATATCAGTTATAAGTTCCAGGCCCTTTTCATGGGTTTTAGGCAATAACAGTTCAGTGATCGATGATATAGTTTCATGAAGACTGAATTCAATTTGCTCAAAATTAATTTTGCCGGACCGTAGTTTTGAAAAATCAAGTATATCATTAACTATTACAAGCAAGTTATTGCCCGAGGATTTTATTATATCAATGTATTGCTTTTGCTGGTCAGTAAGGTTGGTTTTATTCATTTCCCGCGTAAACCCTATAATGGCATTCATCGGAGTCCTTATTTCGTGGCTCATATTGGCCAAAAATTGTTCTTTAACCTGCATTGTTTCTTCCAATTCTTTTTTTGCAAACTTTAAATCCTGAATAACCCTGTTGGTTTTATCAAGCAGATCATCAGCTACGTTATTCGCTCTCCGCAGATCTTCTTCCATTTGTTTCCGTTGGGTAATATCTGTGTCTATTGCGATTATCCTGCCAACCTTTCCGGTGCTATCGAGCACAGGTGTAAGAGTGGTGATGGTCCAATATTCTTTCCCGTCTTTAGCATAGTTTTTACTCTCGTATGTAACCGGTATTTTTCTTTTTATAACTTTATTATAATGTTCTGCATCTTGCGAAATACCTGTAGCTTCCCCTCTTCTAAGAATTTCGCCATTGGTGTTTTTTACATCGGCAAGCGTATAACCTGTAAGTTTTGTAAAGCCTTCATTTACCCATTCAATAGAACCATTCCGCTCCGCTATAATTACCGAATTAAAAGATTTGGTAGCTGCCATAGCAAGTTTTTGCATCTCCTCTTCCTGCATTCTTTCTGTAACATCTTGCCTTGTACCAATAACCTTCACAGGTTTTCCCTCTGCATTCACCATCACCTCGCCAAGAGAAAAAAATGTCCGGATGGAGCCGTCATTCCTAATTATTCTATAATAGAAACTAACTGGCTTTGGGGTTTCTTTGCTTTTTTCCAATACGTCCAAAATGCCCATTCTGTCATCCGGGTGAATATGGGCAAGCATTTCATCAAAAGTAAATGGCTTATTCGCATGTTCCATATCATGCAGATCAAAAAGTTCATCGGACCAAGATATATTTCCAGTTACCAGATCCCATTCCCAACTTCCTATTTTAGCAATTTTATGTGCAAGCGCCAGTTTTTGCTTTTCCTGTTGAATAACGTTCGTTTTTTCTTCAAGTTCTTCAGCTTTTGCCGATAAAGCTTTTAATAGCTTATGGCGTTCGATGCTATAACTTATCGACCGTTGGAAGCTCTTGCCTTTTACTTTGCCTTTTATTAAAAAATCCTGGGCACCCATCTTTACCGCATCAGTCCCAATTTTTTCATCCTCGAGTCCGGTAAGTACAATAATGGGTATCCACGGCACTTCTGTATGAAGTTTATTAAATGTTTCCAGGCCCCAGCTATCGGGCAATGACAGATCGAGAATGATCACATCTATAGGATTGCCCTCAATTACGTGCAATCCTTTTGCTAATGATTCGGCCGTGAAAAGAATAGATCTGCCTGCATAAACATCTCTCAGGTAAATACTCACCAGTTCCTTGTCAGAGGGGTTATCTTCGATCAATAATATGTTCACTTTGTCTTCCACTACAGCAATGTCGTTTTAATGGTGAAATAAAATGTTGCTCCTTTATCCGGTTCGGATTCCACCCATATTTTACCTCCATGGCGTTCCACAATTTTTTTGCATATGCTTAATCCGATACCTGTTCCCGGATATTTTTCCCTGCTATTGAGCCGTTGAAATATCACAAATATTTTATCATCATACTCTTTTTTTATTCCTATGCCATTGTCTTTTACGGAAAATAAAACCTCCCCGTTTTCTTTTTTTCCTGTTATTTTTATTTCGGGGTTTTTCCCATCTCTGAATTTTATAGCATTGCCAATAAGGTTCTGGAACAATTGCCCTATTAATACCGGGTCGGCATAAATTTTTGGCAGTTCTGTATAGTCAATAATAGCACCCGATTCAACTACCTGGTCCTTCATATCCTGAAGTACATCTTCTATTATCTCAACCGGTTCTACCCATTCAAAAGGCTTTATCTTATTAACACGGGAATATTCCAGCAGGCTATTTATAAGCAACCGCATCCTGTTACTTCCATCTACTGCAAAATCGATAAACTCATTCGCGTCTTTGTCGATCTTATCTTTATACCTTTCAGCAATTAATTGCACATAACTGCTTATAGTTCTCAAAGGTTCCTGCAAATCATGTGATGCAACATAGGCAAACTGTTCCAGTTCCGCATTGGAACGTTCCAACTCCTTCGCCTTATTCTCCAATTCTACCCTGGCATTTCTAATATCTGTTACATCCCTGGCTATTTTTGAGAAGCCCGTTAATTCACCTTTCTCATTATATAGAGCTGTATAAACCGCCTCAACCCAA
>DATHNK010000178.1:0-2474 GCA_035486075.1 Bacteroidia bacterium | reverse complement strand
GTTTGATTGGCACCTTTGGAACCGGGCGATACAGTGATAGCCGGGTTTGTATCATTTCCGTTTACATAAACGCCTCCAATGATCATAAAATCGCCTTGATTGACTGTAATTTGAGAATTGGCATTAAAATGGCAAAAAATACCAATCGAGGTAAGTGCCATGGATGTTAAAAAAAAGGTAGATGTTTTCATTTTGAAAGGATTTGAGATTATGAATTAACTTCACGTTTTATCTGGTCACTACAAAAATAACAATAACTTAGTTATGAAAAACACATATCACATTAACGTGCTATACGAATATCGCCACATTAATACATGAAAAAAATACCGGAAGCCATTTATTTCTGCCGGAAGAAGATCTCAATAGGTGTTCCTGTCAAGTCAAACTTTTCCCGCATTTGATTTTCTAAAAAGCGCTTATACGATTCCTGCACATATTGAGGATGATTGCAGAATATAGCAATGGCCGGAAACGGAGTTGGCAATTGGGTCAAGTATTTCATTTTAACATATCTTGTCTTTATGGCTGGCGGAGGGGTAGCTTCAATAATAGGGAGCATAATATCGTTCAACTTGGAAGTAGGAATTTTCTGGCTGCGATTTTTATACACGTGCATAGCCGTTTCGAGCACTTTAAGAACCCTTTGTCTTTCATGTACCGAGGTAAACACAATTGGTACATCGCTGAATGGAGCCAGCTTTAACTGGATAAAATCGGTGAAATAGCCTGTGGTTTGGTTGGTTTTTTCTACCAGATCCCATTTATTCACTACAATAACTACACCCTTGTGGTTGCTAACAGCCAGGCTGAAGATGGACATATCCTGGGCTTCAAAGCCTTGTTCGGCATCCAGTATCAATATACACACATCGGCACGCTCTATAGCCCTTACACTGCGCAATACCGAATAGAATTCCACATCTTCCTTTTCCTTGCTCTTTTTACGGAGCCCGGCGGTATCCACCAAAAGAATATCATAACCAAATTTGGTAAAACGCAAGTCAATAGCATCGCGGGTTGTGCCTGCAATGTCCGTGACTATGGTTCTTTCTTCACCTATCAGCGCATTTATAAAGGAGGACTTACCAACGTTGGGGCGGCCCACAACTGCTATCCGTGGCAACCCTTCCGGATTGACTTCGTCTTTTTCCGCTTTGAAAATGGTAATGATCTCATCGAGTAACTCACCCGTACCGCCTCCACTCACCGCAGAAACAGGATATACTTCACCCAGGCCTAATGCATAGAATTCGGCTGTCATGTGGGCTCTTTCATGGGTGTCGGACTTATTACCTACCACCAATATTTTTTTGTCTTTAAGTATCTTTTTTGATTTACGCAACATTTCAGCCACCATTTCATCAGCTCCGGTAATGCCTTCCACTGCATCCAATACAAATATTATCAGGTCGGCCTCATCAATGGCCAATTGAACCTGTTTACGTATGCTCGATTCAAATATATCCTCACTTCCATGTACATAACCACCAGTATCGATCAGGGTGAAGTTCTCGCCGTTCCATTCCACACGGCCATAATGCCGGTCGCGGGTAACACCGCTCGTTGGGTCTTCAATGGCTTCACGGGTTTCCGTAAGCCTGTTGAACAAGGTTGATTTACCTACATTGGGCCTTCCTACTATTGCTGCTATTCTTGACATTTCTTTTTAATTAGAAATTAGTAATTAGCAATTAGTAATGAAATGCCAACGATTCCTAATTACTAATTATTAATTACTAATTATTATAAGTATCCGAAGTTTTTTAAGTGCATATCATTATCCCGCCAATCCTTTTTTACCTTCACATCCACTTCTAAAAATACTTTTTCATTGAGCCATTTTTCCAGGTCGTGACGGGCTGCGGTGGCTGTTCTTTTTAAGGCTGCTCCACCTTTTCCTATTATAATGGCTTTCTGGGTATGCCTGTTTACAAATATCTCGCAGCGGATGCGTGTTATCTTCTCTGTTTCAACAAAATCGGTTGTTACAACCTCCACGGAATATGGTATTTCCTGCTGGTAATACATCAATATCTTTTCCCTTAAAATTTCAGCCACAAAGAATTTTTCAGGCAAGTCTGAGATCTGGTCTTTGGGATAATAAGGTTCCCCTTCCGGCAAGTTCTTAAGCAGAAGTTCTTTCAGTTCCTTTATGTTGAAGTTATGCAGGGCCGAAGTTGCAATAATAGCCGTGGGATTGATCTGTTCTTTTAACAGTCCGAGTTTCCTGCCTGTTTCTTCCTGATCGCCGAGGTCAATTTTATTCAGGACAACTATGGTGGGGAGCTTGGTTCTTTTGAGTTTTTCAAATAATTCCTGGGGAAAGTATTTTTCGCTCATATCAATAACTGCCATTATAATATCAGCGTCTTCCAGGGCTTCCCCTACCCTTTTCATCATGGCTTCCTGCATTTTATAGGTAGGCTTAAGTACCCCCGGTGTATCGGAGAATACCATTTGGTGATCATCGC
>DATHNK010000177.1:0-5029 GCA_035486075.1 Bacteroidia bacterium | reverse complement strand
TGATGCTAAAGTACCCTCTAATTGTTTTATAGTTATTAAAAACCCACAAAACAATAAAAAAATCAAAACTTTTAAGAGGACAATCGATGAAAATTTTGTAAATAATTACAATCAAAAAAAGAAAACAATAGAAATCGATTCTTCTGACGGAAAAACATATTTAATAATAAACGAGTTTTTCAGAAATGCGCTTGGAATCAAGAAACACGAAGAAGTTGAATTAGAAATAAAAAAAGCAAGTTCTTGGCAAAAAATATTTATTATTCATTGGACGCATCCAAACCCGACCGTTCAATATGCAAACCGCGCAACTATTGTTTCGTTAATATTAGCAGTTATAGCATTAGTAGAACCTGTAATCAAACCATTATTTAAACTTCTTCAGGGACTTTGTAAATAAAGGGGGTGTGCCAAATACTTAATTACCTTGTTTTATTCATGAAAAGATGGAAAATAAGGTAGGTTGTTATATCAATTTTCTACTGTTCCTTAATAACCAAGTTACACTCCTTTGGAAAATAAACTGTAATATGCACTTCAAATAAATGGCTGAATTAACCCCTAAAGTTCATTTTAGTCGCTTTCCTGGTTTTGTAAGCATCTGATTTTGTGTAATTTTTGAAGAAAGTTTGGTTATTCCGAAATAGATACTCAATTTTGCAGACCGATTCGAAGAATTAACACCGTATATATATAGTATAGATTCCATGGTAAAAAACTTATTGATTGTAGAGTCTCCTGCCAAAGCAAAAACGATTGAAAAATACCTTGGGAAGGATTTTATAGTCAAGTCGAGCATAGGACATATTCGCGACCTCCCGGAAAAAGGAATTGGAATTGATATCGAACATGACTTTGCCCCCGCATATGAAGTTTCCGCCGATAAAAAGAAAGTGGTTGCCGAACTTAAAAAGTTAGCCAAAGAAGCGGACACTGTTTGGTTAGCTACAGATGAGGACAGAGAAGGGGAAGCTATTGCATGGCATTTATTGGAAGCACTCGGAATAAAGGAAAGCAAGACCAAAAGGGTTGTTTACCACGAAATTACCAAGAGCGCTATCCTGGCTGCTATTGAAAACCCGCGTAGTATTGATAAGGCTTTAGTTGATGCCCAACAAGCACGCCGTATATTAGATAGATTGGTTGGATATGAACTTTCACCTGTATTATGGAGGAAAGTAAAACCTTCACTTTCTGCAGGAAGGGTGCAGTCAGTTGCTGTACGTTTAATTGTTGAACGTGAAAGGGAAGTGAATGGATTTAACTCCGTTCCATTCTTTAAAGTGGATGGATTATTTAATGCAAACAGCACCAATTTCCATGCTGAATTAGATAAGAGATATACAAATGAAGGCGATGCTCTTGGCTTCTTAACCAAGATAAAAGGCGCAGAGTTTACTGTTCGTGACCTTGAAAAGAAACCTGCGAAACGGTCTCCATCTGCACCATTCACTACATCTACATTGCAACAGGAAGCCAGTCGTAAATTGAGTTTCTCCGTATTACAGACCATGCGAGTTGCACAAGGCTTATATGAGAAAGGGGATATTACCTATATGAGAACCGACTCTGTAAACCTTTCGCAACAGGCGATTGACGGGGCAAAAGCAGAAATTGAAAAAACATTCGGAGCCAAATATGCCGAAACAAGGCAATATAAAACCAAGTCATCCGGAGCACAAGAGGCTCACGAAGCAATACGCCCTACTGACTTTTCTGCTAAAGAAATTGCAGGGCATGATAGTAATGAAGCCCGTTTGTACGACCTGATTCGCAAGCGTACTATTGCATCGCAAATGGCAAATGCTGAGTTAGAAAAAACGGTTATTACCATTGGTCAGAATAAGACGGATGATAATTTTATAGCTACCGGCGAGGTAATCATATTTGATGGATTTTTGAGAGTGTATTCTGAGTCAGATGATGAAGATGTAGAAAAGGAAAGTGATGAAACACTTCCAATGGTGAAAACCGGCGACAAGGTAAACTTTTTGGAAGCAAATGCTACACAACGTTTTCCAAATTCGTTGCCACGATATACAGAAGCAAGTTTGGTTAAAAAGCTGGAAGCGCTTGGTATAGGACGGCCTTCTACCTATGCACCTACCATTTCTACTGTACAAAAAAGAGGCTATGTGGTGAAAGAAAGCAGGGAAGGAACCCCAAGGCCATATAAAGTGCTTACACTTAAAAATGGAGAAATAACATCTACTACAAAAACTGAAAACACAGGAGCAGAAAAGTCCAAGCTTTTCCCGACTGATATTGGTTCAGTAGTAACTGACTTCCTGGTTGAAAATTTTGGAGAAATATTGGATTACAACTTCACGGCACAAGTGGAAGAAGAATTTGATATTATAGCTGAAGGTAAACTGTCATGGACAAAAATGTTACATCAGTTCTATGATCCTTTCCATGCTACTGTTACTAAAGCCACCGATGTTAAAAAGAAAACATCGGGCGAAAAATTATTGGGACAAGATGCCAACGGCAAAAACGTATATGCTAAAATTGGCCGCTATGGACCGATGATTCAGATTGGTGATTTTGCGGAAGGTGAAGAAGAGACTAAAGCCGAGGACAAACCAAAATATTCCAAGTTGCGTTCTGACCAGCGGATGGATACCATTACACTGGAAGAAGCCCTGAACCTATTTAAAATGCCGCGTAAAATTGGCACGTTCGAAGACAAGGAAATGGCTGCAGGTATTGGGAGGTTTGGACCATATATCCGGCATGACGGGAAATTCTATTCAATCGGTAAAGAAGATGATGTGTATACGATTGATGAAACAAGAGCTATCGAAGTAATACAGGATAAACGTCAAAAAGAAATTGAAAAAACAATCAAGATACTTCCGCACGAACCTGAAATCAGAATATTGAAAGGCAGGTTTGGCCCATACTTCACGATGGATAAGAAGAATTATAAAATTCCAAAAGGCAAAGAAGCTGCAGACCTGACACTGGAAGAATGCCTGGAGATCATAAAGACCGAAGATGCGGCCCCAAAGAAGAAAGGACGGTTCGCCCCCAGGAAAAAAGCAAAGAGTTAAAAGTTTATGAGGGATAAAGTTTATGAAGTAAAAACATGATTGTCCAACTTTATAAACTTTATACCTTTACGAACTTTATGAACTGATGCATGGAAATAAAAAACTATCTCATACCCGCAGAAATAGACGTTCAATCATATGAACAATACCAATGGGGTAGCACTATCCGCCGGTTTACAACCGAGCATTTCCCGAAACTTGACGGAGTTCAAGCTGTGATTATAGGTATTGGTGAGTCACGCAATTCCATGGGCAATGATGGCTGTATGGGTGCGCCGGACAATGTACGCGCACACTTTTACAAACTTTCTTCTGTGGCAGGTATTATGGTTGCCGACATCGGAAACCTTATTCCGGGACAAACACCTAAGGATACATATCATGCTGTAGAGTTTGTATGTTCGGAATTGCTGGATAAAAAAATCATACCCATAATAATCGGCGGTAGCCAGGATCTGACCTTTGCCAATTACCTTGCATATCAAAAGCAACAACAAACGGTGAATCTTGTCTGTATCGACCGTAAAGTAGACTTGGGTGTTTCTGAAGATACTATTGACAGCAATTCCTACCTGAGTAATATTATACAACATGGTTCCGGTTTACTTTTTAATTTGAGCCTTGTTGCCTATCAAAGTCATTTTATAAATACAGAGGAAATCGAGACCCTGCAAAAAATGTATTTTGATGTGTACAGGCTTGGACACATTCAAGCCAAACTGGAAGAAGCAGAACCTGTAGTTCGGAGCGCAGATATTCTGAGTTTTGATATTTCCGCCATACGCCAATCCGATGCACCTGCTTGTGCTTTCACCACCCCAAACGGGCTTTATGGAGAAGAAGCCTGCCAGATCATGCGCTATGCCGGAATGAGCGATAAACTTTCTTCGGTGGGTATTTATGAATTGAATCCTTTGTTTGATAACCGCGGGCAAACTGCCCACCTGGCAGCACAGATGATATGGTATTTCCTGGAAGGATTTTCAAATCGCAAAAATGATTTTCCGGTTGTTGCAGGCAAAGATTATATGAAATACCGTGTGGCTATTAAAGCCCCGGAACATGAAATAGTATTTTACAAAAGCCTGAAGACAGACAGGTGGTGGATGGAAGTTCCCTTTAAGGTAGATGATAAATCAAGGTTTGAGCGGCACCATTTGGTACCCTGCTCCTATGAAGACTACCTGCTTGCCTGCTCTGAAGAGATGCCCGACCGTTGGTGGCAGGCATATCAAAAACTTAATTAAGCTGTGATCACTTTTCTATCACAACCTGTTTTGTAATGTTTGCTTCCCGGTTTACTATTCGTATAAAATAAACACCGTTGGGCAGAGCAGATAAATTCACTTCGCTTAAAGCCTCTTTCGGCGTTTGAGTCAAGAAAGTTGCATACACCTTTTCTCCAAACACATTATACACTTCCATGTTAGTTTGCGATGCTGAAACAAGTTCAGCATGACTGAGCGCAATGGTAAAATTCCCATTATTCGGGTTTGGGTAAATATTCACTTCATCGTTATCAACGGGTTTAATTTCATTTATACCAATGGTAACTGAATTAACTTCCCGTATTACATTATTTTGATTATCGGCTATAAACAAATTTCCTGAATTATCAATTTTTACACCTACCGGAGCGTATAATTCTGCAATGGTTGCAGGCCCCCCGTCGCCGCTATAACCAAATCCGTCGGCAAAATCTCCCGCTATGGTACTTATATTTCCGGTGGAATAATTTATTTCCCTAATCACATTATTAAACTCGTCAGCTAAAAATAAATTATTGGCCACATCTACAGTAATTCCCCAAGGGTTAGCCAATTCAGCTACATTGGCGGGACCGCCATCGCCGGTATATCCTGGGGTATGATTTCCTGCAATGGTGGTTATAGTTCCGGTCCCGTTTTGAACTTCCCTTATTACATCGTTATTATACTCCGTAATAAACATATTTCCCAGGCGGTTAATTACCA
>DATHNK010000176.1:0-4593 GCA_035486075.1 Bacteroidia bacterium | reverse complement strand
TGAGGCAGGTGGAAACGGAAGTAAGCGAACAGATCTTGGGTCAATTGGCCCAGGAACTGCACGACAATGTGGGGCAACTGCTTACGGCTGTGCACATACACCTGGAGAACCAAAAGCTCGACCACCCGGAACTGAAAGAAGGTTTTGCACCCATGGAAACTTACCTGGGTGAAGTTTCCACCCAAATAAGGATGATGAGCCGGACCCTTAACAACGATTATATTAGCCACATAGGACTGCTTAAATCCATTGACCTGGAATTGAACCGCATAAAATCATTGCGGCGCTTTGAAGTGCATTGGGAACCCGTTTCGGGAAGCTCCAACCTTAACAAAGACCAGGAACTGATGATATTCCGGGTGTTCCAGGAAATCATTCAGAACGCGCTCCGCCATTCTCTTGCCAAAAACGCATACATAAAAATAAATAATGAAAATGGCGGATTTGAACTGTCCATAGAAGATGACGGCAAAGGCTTCGACAGGGAAACTACCATGCACTCCGACAAAGCCTCTGGCTTACGAAATATTATTAAACGGGCTAAATGGGCCGGACTGGATTGTTCTATTTACTCCTTTCCGGGGATGGGCTGCCGCATAGAGTTGAAAAAACTACAAACAACTGTTATGCAGACTTAATTATATTTACCGTTTCATGGAGGCAATGAAAAATATTATTTTACTCGACGACCATATTATTATCCGCAATGGCCTGAAAGAGCTTATTGAAAAATTAGGCCCTTTCCGCATTTCCTGCCAGTTCGATAACGGGCAGGAATTTTTGGATGTCATTACACAAAAACCGGAAACAGATCTGATCATCATGGACATAAACATGCCTGGGATGAACGGGGATGAAGTGGTGGAAAAGCTGTTCGAGAAACGAGTAAAAATTCCTGTGCTGGTGCTTACGGTAAGCCAGGATGAGAGTTTGGTAATTAAACTTTTCCGGTTGGGTGTGCGGGGCTACCTGAAGAAAAACTGCAAGGCTGAAGAACTTAAAAACGCCCTGAATGAAATATTCGATACAGGGTATTACCATAATGAGTTCCTCACCTTTTCGCTGCAGACCAACCTGAGCGAAAAAGAAAAAAACACACAGGAAATTATATTAAGTAAACTCTCCGTGCGCGAACGCGAGTTTTTAAAACTGGTATGCAATGAAAAAGAATATACCTACGAACAGATCGCTGATTTAATGGGGATCCACACCAAAACAGTACAGGGTTTCAGGGAATCCATTTTTGATAAATTCGGTATAAAATCTAAAACAGGATTGGTACTGTTTGTGCTTCGCCACAAATTATTTGAACAACTATAGCCGGCGTAGGCGGATAATTCTATTACGCCCTTTCAGGGCTGATCGTGTTTGCATTTATTAAGGACATAGGGCGTTGCCCTAAGTTGATGTCTCTTGCCTTTTCAGGGCATTATAAGTCCAGAAAGGACGAAATATATCGGCATAGGGCAACGCCCTATGTATAATTAACCCGAATTCACCGAAGCCCTGAAAGGGCGGAATACGCCATCTATTCCTTTGCTTCATCATTCATAAAGTAGCTCAGCGCCCCGCTCGGGCAACGCTTCACCTGCACAATTATGCTATCGGTATCAGCACCCTCCGGGGTAATCCAGGGGTGTTTGGCAGGGTTAAATACTCCGGGCAAACCGGTTTCCGATTTCCAGCAAACGGTGGAATGCTTGCAGATGGTGGGTTTCCACACTATGGTAACTTCTCCGTTCGTATATTTTTTGGTTATATCTTTCATAGGAAATTAATTAAGAAATGTACTTTTTCATAATTAGCATCTATTCAAAATTAAGAAATTCCGATGAATTTGAGACAAGCCATCCCACAAAAAAAGAAAGGATTGCCGTTGGCGACAATCCTTTCCTGTATGGGGGCTAAAATTTTGCTTAGTACATTATAAACGGATAGTTGTAGCCGTTTATGGTTGCAACTGCATTTGCATCGCAACTGCCTACGGTTCCAAAATTAACCGAGATCGGATAGGTTGCTCCGGTAACATTAACGGTGAGTACGCCTGATTCGATCCATGCGCAACCTCCCAGCCACCATGGGGTAGCGGTTACATAAAGCGGGCTGGTGATATTGAGTGAATAACCCACATTGCTCCTGTCCGTCCCTGAAGCGCTGCCGGTAATCATATAGTAGTAGATTCCTCCTATCTGAACCAACGTATTGGTGCGGGTGGAGTTCCAGGTAGCTGTTTGAGCATTTGAATAAGTGAGTGTTAAGTTAGCAGCAAAACTCCAATTTTCTTCTAATAATGCATTGGTTCCTGTGTTGGTCCAAACACGGGTTCCTGCAATACCTATCATGTTACTCTTTAAACTGCCTACAGCATAATTCTTAAATGTCATGGTAATAACACTGCTGGAATCAAAATAAGATTGGATCAGAGTACCGGTAGCTTGTTTCCAGTAAACAATGATTTCTCCTTGTCTCCATCTGTAGTCATTACATTCAACCGGGGTTGAACCGAAATTAACATACATGGTATCTGTACCGCCGATTCCTGTATCTTTTGATGACCAGGTAACGGTGCAATTGGAAGAGTAGATAGCCTGCACGCTGCGTGTCTGGCCATACTTGCCCTGGTTACCCGACATTCCCGCATCGGAAATAGTTTTTGAATCATTCATCGCCGACGAAGCATTTGACTCATCCTCGGCTGAGGTGATATCATTTTGGGTAGTAGAAGGATTATTGGTTGGGGTGGTAGTGGAATCTTTGTGACATCCGGTAAGAACGAATACCGAAAGCGCGACTCCCGTTATACCGCTTAGTAAAAATTGATTGACTTTCATGACAGTTTATTAATTTGGTTATGCTGCGAAATTATATATAAGAAATGAAGGAATTATGAAGAGCTTTATCTTTCTTCCCACAGGAAGAGGGTCTCAGCATAACATATTGATTACATGCGACTAAAATCTGGATTTGGTTTACCCTGTTAACAATTACTTAACAAGGAATGAAACATCAGAACCTATCCTTTTGCCCCCGCCCCTTTATCTTCTGCCGGAGGCGTGGTTGTTTTATACTTGCGGATATTCAGTTGAAGATTCAGCATGAAATAGCGCCTCAGCACCTCAGTTTGGCTATCCTGAATATAAGTGTCAGTAACGGTGCGGGTAATACTTGTATTTTGGTTCAGCAAATCGGTTCCACTGATGGAAACCTGCAGGGTTTTATTCTTCAAAAACTTGTAACCGATAGAAGCGTTCCAAAGGTAAATGGCTTGGTTATAGGAAGATGCCAATCCAGTGTATGATGTCTGGCTGAGGCTGGTATTTACAATCAACCCCTTGAAAAATATCAGGTTTATTTTCCCGGTTGCAATACCCGTGTAGTAGTTATCATCTGATTCGTTTTGCAACGTATTTTTAACGGTGCTGTAATTGCCCGTGTACGACAAGGTATAATCCACATTTTCGCTGATATTGCTGCTTAACACCAATCCTTCACTATAGGTATAGTTCGATGAATAATTGGTGATATCATTTATCAAAGCGGGTGTGCGGGTGTACACCACGCCGGAATTAAGATTCAGGTTTACTTTCAAGGGATGTATGAGCCAGCCATAGGTAACAAATGTCTTTGCATTCCAATAGCCTTGCAGGTTAACCGGCTGCGAAAGCTGGGACCCTGTAAATAGCGTGGTTCCGTTCGACAGGGCGCTGTCGCGCAATGGAATAAAGGATGCATTACCAATATAGTTTTGTATATAATTAGCATACATATATACCAAAAATGTGGTAGCTGCTTTAGAATTGGTGGCACCATAGCGGGCTATGAAACTCTGTTCAAAATCTTCTTTCAGTTGGGGGTTGCCGGTATTTAATAATAAGGGATTGCTGTTGTTCACCACATTTTGCAACTGGGAAATGCTGGGCGGAGTAACATTGCTGCGATACATGATGCGCAGGTTTTTACTCTGTGAGAATTTGTAATTAAACACCACCCGGGGCAATACGCTGGTATAGGTACGGCGCACTTCGGGGGGAGTTACGGGATATTCCTGCCGGGAAGTAAGTGTGGAGTATTGCGGGTTAACACTCACCATCAGGAAATATTTTTTTCCGTGGTTCAGCCGGTAGCTTATGCCTGCAGTTTGTGTTATATAGGTATTCTGGTATTGGTTGGAGAGCGCAGTATCAACCTGGGTGTACCATTCTCCGGTGGAGTCGTAATTATACGTGCGCTTGTTGGTATTATTGATATTTACCGAAGGAGTATAGTTAAACTGGAGCAGGCTGTTACTGTCGATAGGCTCGGTGTAGGAGAGGCTGGAAGAAAGCGTGTAGCCTTGTGTCGGTTGGTTGTATTGCTGGTTTAGCAGGGTGGTATCTTTTAAATATTCATCCAGCGAATAAAGGTTTCCCGGGGTGTTCTTATTATTCATATCCGCGCTTCCGTTCAATGAAATGGTGCGGCCCCGTTTATGAAATTTATGCATATATAAGATATTGCCCGAATAGTCATACCCCCGGCTGGAAGAGGAAGAATTAGTCTGGGAAAAACTTTGTTGAATATCGCTTAATATATCATATTCCGTAGCATCTGAAC
>DATHNK010000175.1:0-4578 GCA_035486075.1 Bacteroidia bacterium | reverse complement strand
TAGTGCTTTTGGGCGGAAGTTTATATATAGCCACATTTTTAGGTTCGGAATTCCTGCCGCATTTAGATGAAGGAGCATTATGGGTTAAGGCTCAAACACCTTTGGGGATTGCGCTTCCAAACTCTGCCGTGCTGGCCGATAGTATGCGCAAGGAATTAGGCAGCTTCAAAGAAGTTAAAACCGTAGTTTCACAAACCGGAAGGCCTGATGATGGCTCCGACCCGGAAGCTTCCTCCGATATTCAGTGCGATGTTATTCTGTATCCGAAAGAAGAATGGAAACGGAATATCAGTAAGGACTCGCTGATAGATGAAATGAACAATGTGTTAGTTTCAAAACATGTGGGTGTTGTTTTCAACTTCTCCCAACCTATCCGTGATAATGTGGAGCAAGCCGTATCCGGAATGAATGCTGCATTGGGGTGCCAGATCTCCGGCGAAGATTTTGCGGTTCTGAATGAAAAGGCAAAACAGGTGTTTGACACCCTTTCAAAGATAAAGGGGATTGAAGATCTGGGTGTGCTGAAGAATCTTGGGCAACCTGAACTGGATATTGATCTGGAACAGGATAAAATGGGCTTGTATGGAGTAAGTACTGCTAATGCCAATGCCGTGGTTCAAATGGCCATTGGCGGACAAGCAGCAACACAGGTGTTTGAAGGAGAAAGGCTGTTTGACCTGCGGGTGCGGTATGCACCGGAGTTCCGTAAAACGGAAGAAGAATTGGGCAACCTTATGGTTCCAACAATGAATGGCGGCGAAGTACCCCTGAAACTCATTTCGACTATAACACAGAAGACCGGTATCAGTTCTATATACAGGGCAAATAACCAACGTGTAATTGCGGTAAAATTTTCCGTCCGCGACAGAGACATGGGAAGCACCATTGCAGAGTGCCAAAGGAGAACTGATAATGTAAAAGTTCCCAAAGGTTATAAAATAGACTGGATAGGTGAATTTGAAAGCCAGGTAAGGGCCGTAGGCAGGTTAAAACAAGTGGTGCCTATCAGCTTGCTTTTAATTTTCATAATACTTTTTATGACATTTGGTAATTTAAGAGATTCTACCATAATTCTTTTAAACGTTCCATTTGCCTTGATCGGCGGCATATTTGCTCTTTTAATTACGAATACTAATTTTAGCATCTCTGCTGGAATTGGCTTCATTGCGCTGTTCGGGGTCTGTATACAAAATGGGGTTATACTTATTGTGCAATTTAAAAGAAACACGCAGCAAAAACAAAACCTTATAGAATCTATAGTTAACGGAGTACGGGAAAGGGTTCGCCCGGTTGTTATGACGGCCCTCATAGATATGGTGGGTTTATTTCCGGCAGCTATAAGTACCGGCATTGGCTCTGAGGCACAGAAGCCATTGGCTATTGTAATGATAGGAGGTTTGGTATCAGCAACCATATTGGTTCTGCTGATACTACCCATTATTTATTATATGGTCTACCACCCGCGACAACGGTTGGATTAAACCTATTTAATTATTCCTTTTCAGGTTAAGTGTGGAATCCGTATCTTTATCTTCCTATGAAAGGAAAAACCTTTGGAACACTGTTTGTCTGCTTGCTGTTTTTTTTCGTCTGTGGCAGTTTAAAGGCCCAGGAAACTCAACAACCACCCTTAAAGTTTCAAATTAACAGCGGATATACATTTCCAAATGTTGCAGGCAACTCCATTGCCGCACAGGGTAGTGGTTCCAACGGAGGAGCATTTAATACCACTTACCTGGAAATAGGATATTCCTATTCTAAAAAGGGAGTGATCTCATTATATCTTTCCGATGCAGGTGCAACTACAGGTAATTATACATGGCTTGATACAACTAATACGACACATACGTATTACTATTCCGTTAATATCCTCACCATGGGTTTATCAAGTATTTATTACCTTGCCAATAGTGAACGCTTATGCCCTTATATTGGGCTTATGCTGGGATATCATTTTGTAAACTTTATCCAAAATGGCGAATATCCGGCGATAGGTTCCTCAAACGTAACATATCAATCATTATCTTATCAGGCATACGTTGGAGCTTCATACTATTTTGTTAAATGGTGTGGATTAGATTTAAGGCTTGGATATGGCAATAATTATTATGCATCTATCGGATTATCCTTTAAGTTTCAAGCCAACCAGGGAGATGATTAGATTAAAAGAAGATCGACTGCACAAACTCCTTTTTACGGCTATCTTACTACCGTATTTGTCTGGCATTTGCATGGCTCAAGGCCGCACAGACAGCACGAGACATCGTTTCAAACTTGCATTGGCAGTTAAAACACGTAAACCCGATAACAATAAAAAATTAACGTTCGGTTTTAATTATGGATACAGTTATCCGGTTGGAAGTTTTCTAAAAACGGATCCATCAAAATATCCTATCAGCAGATTTACAAAACAAGATACCAGCCAATTGGGGGGGTATGCCAAATATGGTTTTCATTACGAATATTACGTAACTTATAAGATAATGCGCCATGTAAGTATAATGTTATCTGTTAATGGCAGCGATTTAGGATATAACATTACCGCATTGAATGCACAATATATCCAGTTCTTTCCGCCCAATACACTAGTGATTACTTCCGGCGACAGTTATGATGTTGTTCAATATCTTGCAGGCCCTTCATTCAATCTTCCTTTGGGCAAAAAGTTCAGTATCGAAGTTAAAGCTTTAGCGGGTCTTACTTCTACCAATTATCCTACTCTTTCGTATACCGGCGGGCTTGAATCATCTGTATATTCTTTTTCACAAGGTACCGGGGTTGGGTACAATGCAGGGGTGGGTATAAAATACATAGCCGCAGACGGATTAATTGGAGTTCATTTTAATATTTGCTATGCGGGCGCAAACATAAATTTTTCAAATTACAGTATTACTTATTATACACCAAATTCGGCTATCCCTGCCAATTCGGCTATTTTTTTAGGTTCAACCAATTATAATGTGGTTAAGAGCTTGCCAATAGGGATGATCCAGGCTACTTTTGGAATAACAGCCGAGCTGTAATTTATTGATAAATTTCCCGGTAAACTTCTTCTGCAATGTTGAAATTTCTGTATTTTTCAGCTAATGGCCGTATCTTATTATAAACATCCTCCCTACTCTTGCCCTTTATTATGGAATCAATCTCCTCAATGGCTTTTAATTCACCAACTTCATCAAAACTTTCCAATATGGCCCCTGCCCTATTTTCTCTTATTATATCAGAATCTACGGAAATGTTCGGTGGAATAACAACAGGCAAGCCCAATGCCCAATACTCACCGTCTTTTATAGGGGTGCAATATTTCTTAGTGGGAACAGGCTTTACGGGAGATATGGCAAAATCTGCGAGTCCCATATATTGGGGAACATCCTTATGAGGTACGAATAATTTAATTGTGATGAATGGCTCAATATCGAATTTTATTGATTTATCTTTTATATAATCTTCACAAGTATTGCTTAACAATAAAAACCTGAACTTATCCTTTCCCCAATAATTTTCACAGCATTTTATAAATTGAAATGTCTCATCTTCCAGGTAAATACCACCAAACTTTCCAGCATAAACACAAACAATTTTATCCTGCAAATTATATTTATTCACCAATTCCGGGTTCTTTACCTTACTTATTGAAAAATCCCTTAAGTCAATGCAGGCAGGCTTTACAGAATAGTTTACTACCTTGGTTTTATATTTATTCTGAATATAATTCTCCATTCCGGGCGCGGCAAAAATCAAGTGGTCCGCAATTCTTGATTCCAGTTTTTCAAAATAAAACAGCACGTTGTATTTTAGTCCTGATTTTCTCCATGTTTTATTTTCGACCATAGCTTCGGCATGTGGTTCAAAGCTATCAATATGAAGTTTTAACCTCTTATCCAGTATCTTTAAAATAGCGCCAACAGCCCCGGCAGTAGTACACCACGGGTGAAGAATTTTAATGCTTTTCTTCCTTATAATTTTCCTGAGGGTTAAAATATTTAGTAACCAGCCACAAAAAAGGAGACGCTTACCCGATGGGATTTGAATGGAAATTACACCGCCTTTTCTTTTAACAATAATTGAATTATCGTTTTTGTTTATAGTAACAACATAAGGATAACAAGACGTAATTTTTTGTATGATCCTAACGTATGGTAATGTGTAGGTCTGCACCAAAGGGTCTTCAAAAGGCCACTGTGTAATGAATAGAATTCTTTGTTGCGTTTTTTTATTCATCTTTTACAACTTTAATCACATAACCAAATGCTTTAAAATAGCTAAAAACCGCCGGGAGAATATGGACGATGGGCTTTCCATTATACCTTTTATTAAATACCGAAATGTATCTGATTTATACTTCTTTGTCAATGCCAGATGCAATGCAATATAGGTATAGCAATAAGATTCAAACACATTTATATTGCCTTTGTAATAACGGGTTATTACAGGATTTTGAAGAACAAGTTCAAACAAAGCATCAAAGCGCTGTATCAGCTTGCCTTTTTCTGTAAGCAATACGCTCCTTTCGTCATGATTTATTATTACCGAAGTAATGCTATTATTACAATGGAACGGAAACTGGCTTGCAAGCCG
>DATHNK010000174.1:0-10223 GCA_035486075.1 Bacteroidia bacterium | reverse complement strand
GTCCGCTATGTGCCAAAAATGAGCATCAATACCATTAGTCTTGACCTGCTTCGCTTTAAAGTTGATTCGGTTAAGATGGGCTCAGCCAATATGAAATATTCTTATGATGATACCCTTTTGATAGTTGATTTACCTTCCACTGAAACTATTGGAGATACTAATAGCGTTGAGGTATTTTACCACGGCAAAACGGTGATAGATGCATCGGGCTGGGGTGGGTTTTACTACCAGACTGGTTACGTTTATAATCTGGGTGTTGGATTTTCCGCTATCCCTCATAATTATGGCAGAACCTGGTACCCTTGCTTCGATAATTTTACTGCCAAATCAACCTTTACTTTTAATATTACCACGGATACATCAAATAGTTCTTTTTGTAACGGGTATCTTACCAAAGATTCTGTTTCAGGTGCAAACAGAATCCGCACATGGTCTATGCCATTCCTGATTTCAAGCTATCATGCCAGTGTGGATGTAGCAAACTATGCAAGCATCCATGATACCTTCCGCGGCATTGATACTATACCTATCTTGCTTAATGGATTAGCTGCTGACACAGCCAATATCCGGAAATCATTTGTTCACCTTAAAAATGCCATTTCCATCTTTCAGAACTGTTATGGCAAATACAGGTGGAATAAGGTTGGCTACTCTATGGTATCATTCAGCAGCGGCTCAATGGAGCATGCCACAAATATTGCATACCCGGCCCTGGCAGCTAATGGCACACTCGATTATGAGGCTAATATAATGGCGCATGAACTGTCGCACCATTGGTGCGGAGACCTTGTTACATGCCGTACAGCCGAAGACATGTGGCTCAACGAAGGCTTTGCCGTTTTCAATCAAAGCATATTCGAGGAATACGTTTATGGTGATTCTACTTACAATACCTATACAAAGTCAAACCATGACAATGTAATTCACTATTGCGCTATAGCCGATCATGGCTACTGGCCACTTTCAGGAATGCCACAGCCTTATACTTACGGCAACCTGAAATACTGGTTTAGTACTACTTACCAGAAAGGAGCCGATATATTCCACACTTTACGTACCTATCTAGGCGACAGTAACTTCTTTAACGGAATGAAGTATTATTTCTCCAGTCATGCATACCAGCCCGTTACTGCAGACACTCTGAAGAACAGCCTGGAACGGTATTCCGGTTATGACCTCACCGATTTTTTCAATAACTGGATATATGCTCCCGGGTTTCCGCAATTTTCTATAGACTCGATGACCGTGGCGCCAAATGGCAATAATTATAATGCAACCGTTTATATAAAGCAAAAATTAATGGGAGCTCCCTCCTATTATACAAATGTTCCTATTGATATAACGTTCAAATCGGCTAACCTTAAAACCTATACCCAAACAGTACTGGTTTCGGGGCGGTTATCAAATTATTCTGTTAATGTTCCGTTTGATCCAGTCTTTGCCGGATTAAATATGAAGAATAAAATAGCGGAATCGGTTTCTTCTGACACCCTAATTATTACTAAAACCGGAACTTATAATATGAGTTCCTATTCAAGAGTTGACTTGTATGTAAAATCGGTAACCGATACTACCTACCTGTTCCTTGAGCATAATATAGCTGCCCCTGACCCAATCAAAGACACTTCTCTCCATTACCGCCTCTCACCTTATCGCTATTGGAATGTAAGCGGCATCCGCCCGTCGGGATTCACAGACTCTGCAAGGCTTTATTTTGATGGCAGGAAGGCTATGGTTACCAGTGGAATTTGCTACCTTGACACGGCACTGATGCCTGTAAATTGCGATAGCTTAATACTATTATACAGGCCAAATACAAAAACCGACTGGCAGGAATTTCCGGGATATACTAAGAACAAATCGAGCACTTTCTATGGTTATATGACATTGGATTCTCTTCCAAACGGACAATACACTTTTGCCAATGGAGTTTCACATGTGTTGGGAATCAATGAAATTGTATCATCAAAAGGATATCTGAAACTATTTCCTAATCCGTCTTCAGGAAATTTCACTGTTAGTGTTGCACCGGCAAATACCACACAGTATTTATATATTTATGGCATAACCGGCAAATTAATTCAACAGCGATCAATTGCTCCGGGACAAAATAGTTGCCAGCTAAATGGAGCCTCGTGGAAAAATGGAACATATATCATTTCACTCTGGAACGGTGAAAAGAAAGTTGATTCTGAACCCCTGGTAATAGCTCATTAAGAAAATCAGTGCCAGTCTATTTCTTCTTTTCCTTGTGACAATAGGATTTCATTTGTTTTTGAAAAATGTTTGCATCCCATAAACCCATTATATGCCGAAAATGGTGATGGGTGGGCAGCTTTTAAAATATGGTGTTTCGAGCCATCTATCAATTCCTCTTTTGCCTGGGCATATTTTCCCCAAAGCAAAAAAACAATCCCCTGCTTTTGATCTGACAAATGTTGGATAACACTATTGGTAAATGCTTCCCATCCCCTTCCCTGATGAGAGCCTGCTTCATTGGCTCTTACGGTTAATATAGCATTAAGAAGGAGCACCCCCTGGTCGGCCCATCTTTCCAAATTGCCCGATGAAGGAATTGCATTGCCCAAATCATTTTGAATTTCCTTAAAAATATTCACAAGTGAAGGAGGCATTTTAATTCCATCGCTTACGGAAAAACACAACCCATTTGCTTGTCCCTGGCCATGATACGGGTCTTGGCCCAGTATTACTACTTTCACATTATTAAATGGTGTATGGTTAAATGCGGAAAAAATTAATTTCCCCGGAGGGTAAACAATATGTTTTTTCCGTTCCTCCAATAAAAATTCTTTAAGTTGTACAAAATAAGGTTTGCTAAATTCCTCTTTTAAAACAAGTCCCCAGCTTTCCTCAATTACAGGAGCAACAGAAATAGTTTCCATAATAAATTTTAATGTAAGGTAAAAGTAAAAAGAAAACCGGAATGGGTTACTTTCCTATGGCAACTTTTTGTTTGTAATATTTACACCACTCCGTTAGACCGCATTTTTCGCATAGCGGCTTACGTGCCAGGCAAATGTAGCGCCCGTGCAGTATAAGCCAGTGATGTGCTAAAGGAATTTTTTCTAAAGGAAAATATTTCATTAGTTGGTTTTCCGTTTGAAGCGGATTTTTTGCCCCGGTGGTAAGCCCTATTCGCGCGGCTACTCTGAATACATGTGTATCTACAGCCATTTTAGGCTGATTGAAAATTACGGAAAGTATCACATTGGCTGTTTTCCTTCCTACCCCCGGAATGGTTGTTAAGTCCTCAATGGTCGAAGGAATTTTGCCTGCAAATTTCTCTATTAAAACCTTTGAACCTTTCACCAGGTATTCGGCTTTACTATTGGGATAGCTAATGCTTTTAATATATTCTCTCACTTCATCAACGGAAGCCCTTGCCATTGATTTTGCATCCGGATATTTTTTAAATAGAGAGGGGGTAACCATATTTACCCGTTTATCGGTGCATTGAGCAGAAAGAACCACTGCTACCAGCAATTCAAAAGGATCAGTATACTTTAGTTCTGTTTCCGCTATTGGCCTTGTTTTTTCAAAATAGGCTATAACGTGGCGGAATAACTCAGCCTTTTTCATTAATATGTATTGGAAAGTAAGACTCTGCTAATGGGTTTTGAGTCTATTAGTAGAAAGTAAGACTGAACTTAGTTTTTAATGTATTCAACAAACTGCAATACACTCTTGGTTTGTTCAACGTGCAAGGACTTTGAATAGTTCTTTATATTCATTATAGCCTGAATTGAAGGCTCTAAAGGATCCTTTTCAACCTTGTTCTTAGCCATGTCTTTACCTTTCGATTCCATTTCATGTTCGGATGACGGGAGTGATGAGAGAGGAGTATTTTTGTCCATAAAGAGAAATTTAATATCTATACTAACTACGTTTTTCGGGAATTATTGTCCCTGTGCAATATTTTTTCAATTTTTATTCTGAAAGGGCTATTTTATGTTGTTCAGCAAGCCTTCTCAGGTTTATTATAGCATACCGCATACGGCCCAATGCTGTATTAATACTTACATTGGTCATGTCGGCTATTTCCTTGAAACTTAAATCATAATAGTGCCTTAAAATCACAACCTCACGTTGTTCAAATGGCAGGTGTTCAACCAGTTTCCTGATATCTTGCAGGATTTGTTTTTTAACCATGCTGTCTTCAGCTGAATGTTGTTCAACTTTAACAACATCAAACACATCTACAACCTTACCATCTGGTTTAACTATCTTACTTACAGTGCTTATCTTACCATTTTGACGGAAGCTGTCAATAATAAGGTTATGGGCAATTCTTATCACCCATTGAATAAACTTTCCTTCACCATTATATTGTTGTTTCTTAAGAGTCCTGATGACCTTAAAAAATGTTTCCTGAAATATATCTTCAGCAATAACCCTGTCGCGGACCACATTCAAAATGTACCCGAAAACTTTTTTCTTATACCTATCCAATAACTGGCAAAATGCATCTTCATTGCCATTTTGATAGAGATGAATTAATTCATCATCAGGAACCATTCCATTTTCCATAAGGTTACTTTATTGGTTACAAAGTAGCTCTTTACCCGATAAACACTAATAATTATACGTTAGAGTTCGACTTATCTGATACAAAGGTATGTTAATTCCTGTTAAAATCATAACATACTAGCTTGTTTTTAAAAATTAGAGTAACATATCGCTGATTATCTGACGATTATTTTTATTTTAGACACTTAAAAAGAGCTTAGTCCTTTTTAAACAACCAATCTTGTGGGTCAAGTTTATTTTGACCTTTCCATATTTCCAACTCTAAATCAGCCATTTGATTCTGCTCGTCGTATTGAATAGTACCAAGGGTTTGTTTGGTTTGTACCTTATCACCCGCTTTTACAAAAACTTCTTTCAGATGTACATAAACACTGTAAAACTGCCCGTGTTTAATAATTATAATTTTACCCAAAGATGGATCTTCTGTTACTACAGAAACGGTCCCTTCAAACACCGACCTGGCAATGGCCCCCTTTGAAGTGGTGATGTCAATACCATTATTCGTCATGGTAATTCCGGGCATTGGAGAATATGTGCCAAAGGGACGGAATATCACTCCCTCCACAACAGGCCAAGGCAGCTTGCCTTTATTACTTTCAAAGTTCTCCGAGAGCTTTTCTGCTTCCGGAGTAAGTTTCAATTCCATTGTTTTTGAGTCTGTCTTCTTGCTGGTTTTTGTACTGGCATTGGATTTTCTTATCTCTTCTTCTACTAATTTCCTGATAGAAGCATCCAGTTTTTGCGATGCTTTTTGCTTATCAGCAAGTTCCCTGCGAAGTTGCTTTTCCTTTCCCTTCAATTCATCATAAATTTTTTGCTGGTCCTTTTTCTCAGCATCCAGCGTACTCCTTTCAGATTGCACACTTTCCAGCAATTGCTTCTTTTCTTCCTTCTTTTTTTCGAGCCTGGCCACTTTTTTATTTACTTCTTTCGATGTTGAATCAATAATTAATGCCTGCCTGTGCCTATATTCCTGGTATTCCTGGACATACCGCATACGCAAAGCAGCCTGTTCAAAATCTTTTGAAGCAAATATGAATGATAACTTATTAAATCCCTTTTCTGTTTTATAAGCATCCACCACCATCCTTGCGTATTCCTTTTTCAAATCACTTAATCTTCCTTCCATAGAATTGATAGTGTCATTCGCTGCTTTAATTTGCGACTGTATGATGTCAATTTCTTTTGTTACGGTTTCTATCACTTGTTCCTGTAAACTTATTTTACGGTTAACCGTCATAAGAACGCCTAGTGAAGATTCCTTGCTATTGGTAGTTTTTTCAAGCAAGTTATTGAGATACTCTATATCATCCTGAAGCTTTTTCTTCCTGTTTTCAAGTTCCTTCTTTGTTTTCTGGGCAAAAACAATTCCCGGCATTACTACCAACAGCAATATGAATAAAAAATATTTAATAACGTATCTGTGCATATTTCTTTGGTATAATAAAAGGAATTTTTTCATAATTGGTAAAATTCACTTTCTTATATGTTAAATCAATTTTAATCACTTTTTCTGCATTTATTTCATAGTGAATATGCATGGGAAAGGTAATTCCGGAATCTCCTTTCTGGAAATTTTCATAAGTAGCCTCGAAGGTACGGTGCGTAACAAAATCTTCCAACCTGACTTTTTTTATGTGAAAATCATTGGCATCAAGCCAGATCAGTTGTGCATCATTTTTCGAGTGGAGCGGCTTGTTTCTATACATCAATCTTCTGAATCTCCTTTTCCTTACCGTACTTAAAACATAATCCCTGCCGTCAAAATAAGCTTTCATTTTTGAAGTATCATTATAGAACTCCAGTGAATTACCTACCATAACCGATTGGATCAGATCAAAATCTATATCTTCTTTTAAAAGTGTATCCAGGTAATCATATGTTCCTTTAAAATACATGCTGTTGTAATGATCAATATACATTACCGAATCTCCGTCCAGTTTTGCGTGAAGCGCCGTATAAGCGCCCAGGGCAACAGAAACGGTCATCCATATTACGCTGTCTTTGCGCATCCGAATAACTCCGCCGAAAGATTCATGGGAAGTATCTTTGTCCACATCCACCGTAAAATGAGCGCTTATCCATTTATAATTAACATTATTGTTCTTTAATTTTGTCATTAAAGAGTATGCATTTTCCCTTCTTAATGCTGTTGTAGGAGGAGGGTTGGGAGTCTGGATCTTTTTTACCGTGAAACAGGATGTAAAAAAAAATCCACACATGAAAATTAAAAATAAAAGCCTTCTCATTTCCAATTGAAGTTTTTATTTTTCATACAATTTTTTATCCTTGATCTTCTTCTCCAGCAGATCGGAACCGGCCCCTTTGTCTTTCGCTTTCACCCAATATTCCAAAGCTAAATCCTTTTCGCCAAGTTTATAAAGAATATCGCCGTAGTGTTCCAGTATAGTGGCATCTTTCGTTCCTCCATTCTGTATCGCCTTGCTTTCCCACTGTTTCGCATCCTGGTATTTACCCGACATATAGAATATCCAGGCGTAGGTGTCCTCATACGCATCGTTAGCCGTATCCAGTTCATTTGCTCTTTTTGACATTTTTTCGGCGCGAACCAGATCAGTGTCGCGAACGGATAAAAAATAACTATAATCATTCAGGGCATTATCGTTATCCGGATTTATTCTGAGCGCTTCATCGTATGCTGAATCGGAAGCAGGAAAATGCCGTACATAATAGTTTACATTTCCAATATAAGTGTAAAACAGGCCTAATAAATTAGAATCATTCAGTACATAAAAAACTCCCGATTTAAATGAATTCAGAGCAGCTTCAAAATTTTTTAATTGCAAATTGGCAAACCCATTATAATAATATAATTGAGCGTTGGTTGGAAATAGTTCGATCGCCTTCCTGCTTTCTATTTCCAAATCTTTAATGTTGTTTAATTTCGCTTCCAGATCGAGTAACTGACCCCAGTAAGTATATCTGCTACTGTCTTCGCTCACTGCCAATCTGTACTGATCCCGTGCTCCTGTAAAATCTTTTTTATACTGCATAAGAAGTCCCGCATATATTGCATGGGCCCTGGGCTCTGTCGGATTTGCGTTAACCATTTTTTGTGATAAAGTCATTGCTTCACTAAAAATGGTATCCGTGGTAGTAAATGTGGACAATCCCATGATAATTCTGATCTTGGTATCCACATCCAATGAAGGTTCATCAAATGCTTTTGCCAATTCTTCGAAAGCCTTTTGATCCTGATTTCTCGTTTTGTAATAGTCTGCGAGAGACAAATGCACCATCGGGTCGTTCGGGTGAATCTCTTCCATCTTTTTATATTCTTCAAATGCCTTGTCGCTTTTTCCTTCCATATCATAAAGGTTGCCAAGCATGTCATGATATTGGGGTGCGGACGGATCGTTTTTTATCAACTTCTGTATCTCCTCTTCCGCTCTCGCGTAATCTTTTATCTTTTCCAGGATTTCAATCTTACTCATAGCCAGATCTTCGTCCGGCGAACCTAATTTCTGCTCAAGAACATCGTATGTTCCAATAGCTTCTTTATATTCCCCTGCCTGTATTTGGGCCAGTGCCAGTTTATAGTACAGATCTGTATTCCCGGGATGGGCCTTCGCCAAATCATCATACACCTTTATCACATCTTTCAATCGGCCGAGGTCCTGTAAATTCTGCGCGTAAAAATACTTATACCAGATATTTCCCGGATCACCATTCACAGCCCTGGTTATATAAATCAGTGAACTGTCGGGTCGTTTATTGAACTCCATTATTTCCGCCACTTCAAAGTTTGCGGCAGGGCTTGCAGGATTTATGGCCAGACTCTTTCTGAACAATACAATGGCATCATCATAATTACCCAATATCTTTTGTTTAAGCCCGTCATAAAAAACCGCTTTAAATTTATCTTCGTCAAACTGTCCATGTTTTTTTGCATCCTTCGAGGATACTGATTTTTTGGAAGAGGAACATGACAAAAACAGCAAGGAGATCATTGCAAAAATGATTCCGAAATAAATCCGCTTTTTTGATATAAACTTCATTTAACTCTTCTGGTTATAATCTCCCCAATTCAGGCACTCCTGCTTGCTCACATAATGAACATGGCTGCCTATCATGGAATCTGTAATATTTGCGCTTATTATCCGGCACCTGTCCTGAATTATGGTATCTGAAATAATTGAGTTTTCAATATGGTTATGACTACCAATAGAAGCGAACGGGCCAACTACAGAGTTAATTATCGTAGTATTTTCCGCAATATAACAAGGCTCTATTATAGTAGAACTGATTATTTGAGCCGAACTATGTTTTTGTGGTTTTTTAGTTTCCAGTAAACGCTTGTTGGTATGCAGCATGTTTGCTTTACTTCCGCAATCGAGCCATTCGCTTACCTGCGCCACACTGAACTTTGTTCCTTTCTGCTTCATGTTTTCCAGTGCATTGGTAAGCTGGTATTCCCCTTTTTCTTTAATATCATTATCAAGCAAATATTGTAATTCCTTTTTCAGATATCCACCATCTTTAAAATAATAAATGCCAATAATAGCAAGGTCGGAAACAAACTCTACCGGCTTCTCAACAAAATCAGTAATTATATTTTGCTTGTCCAGTTTCACCACTCCAAATGGTTTTGGATCATCTACTTTCTGAACCCAGATAATTCCTTCATGGGAAGTATCAACTGTAAATTCCCCTCTGAAAAGCGTATCGGCAAAAGCGACAACCACATTTCCTTCCAGCAGCTCCGCGGCACACATAACTGCATGAGCCGTACCCAAGGCCTCCTCCTGGTAAAATATTTTTCCTTTAGCTCCCAGTTTCTTGGCTACGTTCAGCAAGTGGTTTTCCACCTCGGTTCCAAAATGGCCTATTACAAACCCTATTTCATCAATCTCTCCTTTTATAGTAGCCGCAATGTCCTCCACAAGGTGCTGAACCATTGGCTTACCCGCAACTGGTAATAAAGGTTTAGGAACCGTTAATGTATGAGGCCTCATTCTTTTACCTATGCCCGCCATTGGAATAATCAGTTTCATAAATGCCGTCTTTTAGTTTATCGTTCTTGAATTAATGTTTTCCTGTATGCCCGAACCCTCCAGCACCTCTTTCCGTTTCCATGAGTTGCTCTACTTCCTCCCATTGCACACGTTCATGCTTCGCAACAATTACCTGGGCTATGCGCTCCCCATCATTAATGGCAAAATCTTCTTTGGAAAGATTTATCAGAAGCACTTTCAATTCTCCTCTGTAGTCAGCATCAATGGTGCCCGGTGAATTAAGTACTGTGATACCATGTTTCAAAGCAAGCCCACTGCGTGGACGAACCTGGGCTTCACTACCTTCGGGTAGTTCCATAAACAATCCGGTCGGGACCAACGCTCTTTCCATAGGCTTCAATACCATGGGAGCATCAATATTTGCGCGCACATCAAAACCCGCTGAAGCCACTGTGGCATATTGCGGCAGAGCATGTTTTGATTTATTTACTATTTTCACTTTCATATAAATTATTTTTTCAGATTCCTAAGTAATGCGAATGTTGGCTTTTCCATTAAATAGACAACAACTACGAATATAAGGATTAAACCATTATTAACTATTAACGACAATACTCTGGAATCTATGCGCAACTGCCTGCTCAAAAAATACAAAATTAGCGATAAAGCGAAGTAGATCCCTATGCGGGGGAAATCGTA
>DATHNK010000173.1:0-5365 GCA_035486075.1 Bacteroidia bacterium | reverse complement strand
GCTGTATTAAACACTCTTCTGTATCAAAGTCCTTGCCGGTTAAAGATTTTAAAGATATTGGATTAGGGATGGAAGGGTCGAAAACCACCTGGTTGACATTTAAACCAACGCCTACAACAGAGTATTTCATGGTAGATTGCTCCAGTATGTTTTCAATGAGGATACCTGCTATTTTGCAATTTTTAACATAAATATCATTGGGCCATTTAATCTTAACATTGGCGTAATCTCCGAGTAAATGCGATACAAAACCGGCTATGCCCAGCGCAATGGCCTTTGTGAGTTGAAATTGTTCCGTAAGGGGAAGAAAATGAGGACACAGAATAATGGAAAAGGTAAGATTGGCGCCCGGTTCACTGGCCCACTTGGTACCCCGCTGACCACGTCCGGAAAGCTGTTCCATGGCCCTGACGATGTATCCTTCGGCAGGTGGGTTTTCACGGATAAGGTTGCCGGCAAAAGTATTTGTAGAGTCTGTACGTTCTAGTATTTGAATGGGATGCCCTATGAATAAAGTGTGTAGCCTCATTTTGAAGGATAAAATTAATAACTTTGCAGTTTAATCATACTGTCTTTATAAAAGTACAAAATTAAAATCACAAAGGAACAGGAAAAAAGAATGCATAAAACAGGTGGAAAAATAAACCCTGTTCAGTTGAAAGATGCTGTAATACGCAGCATGGCTGATAAGAATGCCAAAAACATTGTCTGCCTGAACATGGAAAAAGTGGAAAATAATATTTGTGATTATTTTGTTATTTGTGAAGGAACTTCATCAGTACAAGTAAATGCGATAGCGGAAGCGGTAGAAGAAGAGGTTTATAAGTTGACCGGACAATATGCTTACCACAGCGAAGGACAAAAGAATGCAGAATGGATTCTGCAGGATTATGTGGATGTAGTGGTTCATATTTTTCAACCCGATGTCAGGACTTTTTATAACCTGGAGGGACTTTGGGGCGACGCGGAACTGGAAGAAATTATGATTGAAAAGGAATACAAACGAATGTAAGCAATGAGCGAAAACGAAGAAAAACCTCAGCCACCACCGGCTGACAATAGCAATAACCCGCTGAAGAAGATTAAAAAGCCTCTTCCCAACAAGCCTTTTAAGCCCAAGTTTAATTTTTACTGGGTATGGGGAATTATCCTCCTTGGCTTGATCATGACTGAAGTAATTGGCAATATGAATATGAATGTTCAGGAAATAAGTTTTCCGTCATTCGTAGAAAAAGCCCTTGCGCCGCGCCTGGTTTCAAAAATTGTGATTGTAAATAACGATGTGGCTGAAGTATATCTTAAACCACAGGCATTAACCCTGCCTCAGTTTAAAGATGTGGCACATACCCAGACGGGGCCACAGTATGATATTAAAATAATCAGCGGAGACAGCTTTATGCAAATGCTTAATGATGCACAGAAAACGTATCCCGATAATGAAAAGATATATCCTGAAAAAGATACCCGGACCGATTGGACCGGCTATATTCAATGGTTGCTTCCTGTAGGGTTAATGGTATTGCTGCTTATGTTCTTTATGAGGCGTGTCGGCGGCGGCGGCGGTAACCAGATATTCAGCATTGGCAAATCGAAGGCTACTTTGTTTGATAAGGATACTAATGTAAATATCACCTTCAACGATGTAGCAGGCTTGGAAGAAGCTAAAGTTGAAATAAAAGAAATTGTAGAGTTCTTAAAAACTCCCCAGAAATATGTGGCACTCGGCGCCAAAATTCCGAAAGGAGCATTATTGGTGGGCCCTCCGGGAACCGGTAAAACCCTGTTGGCAAAAGCTGTTGCGGGCGAAGCAAAAGTCCCGTTCTTCTCGCTCTCAGGCTCCGACTTTGTGGAAATGTTTGTGGGTGTAGGCGCTTCCCGTGTGCGTGATCTATTCCGGCAGGCAAAGGAAAAGGCCCCATGTATCATTTTTATTGATGAAATTGATGCCATTGGAAGAGCCAGAGGCAGGAATATTGCCCAAGGCTCCAACGACGAAAGGGAAAACACCCTTAACCAGTTGCTGACAGAAATGGACGGTTTTACCAACACCAGTGGAATTATTATTCTGGCAGCTACTAACCGTGCCGACATTCTTGACCGTGCTTTGTTAAGGCCCGGAAGGTTCGACAGGCAGATCTATGTCGATATGCCAGACCTTACAGAAAGAAAAGAAATTTTCAAAGTTCACTTAAAACCATTGAAGACAGATGGTTCACTCGATATTGATTTCCTGGCCAAACAAACTCCCGGATTTTCCGGAGCAGATATAGCCAACGTATGTAATGAAGCGGCATTGATCGCTGCCCGCCGTGATAAAAAAATGATCGATAAGCAGGATTTCCTGGATGCGGTTGACCGTGTTGTGGGTGGGCTCGAAAAGAAAAACAGGCTCATTTCACCGTCTGAAAAGAAAGTAATAGCATTCCATGAAGCAGGACACGCCGTAGTAAGCTGGTTGCTGGAATATGCACATCCGTTGGTTAAAGTAACAATTATTCCCCGTGGAAAATCGTTGGGCGCTGCCTGGTATCTGCCGGAAGAAAGACAGATCACTACCACCGAGCAAATGATGGACGAAATGTGTGCGGCCTTGGGTGGCAGAGCAGCAGAAGAAATTATGTTCGGGAAAATTTCCACCGGCGCATTGAGCGACCTGGAAAAAATTACCAAGCAGGCTTATGCCATGATCATGTATTATGGCCTCAATAAAAAGATAGGGAATGTAAGTTTTTACGATTCCAGCGGAGGCAGTGAATATACTTTTACAAAACCATATTCAGAAAAAACGGCTGAAAGCATCGATAACGAAGTTACCCTGATGATTGAAACTGCTTATATTAAGACTAAAGAGTTGATAAAAACCCACAAAGAACAGCTTATTGAAGTGGCTCAGCAGTTGCTCGATAACGAAGTTATCTTTAAGGAAGACCTGGAAAAAATTATCGGCAAACGTCCATTTGAAAAGGAAATAGCCGAACCTATGTCTCAACACAAAAAGATCTTTGCCAATGGTGCCCCTAAAGTTGTAACGCCTACTCCAAGTACCAATGGTTCGGCCAATGGGGCGGAAGAAACAAAAACAGCTCCTCCTGTTGCAGAAGCGCCTAAAGCACCTCCTGTAATTGTGATGGAGGAAAAGGAAATGAAGCCTGAAGATCTTAAGAAAGAAGAGGCAGCGGCAACCGCTAAAAAGGAAGGCGCTAAAGAAAAGAAAAAGAAAGAACCTCCACAAGAACAGGAACAAGATACAGAAGATAAAACCGCTCCACCAACAAGCCCCACTTTATTCTGATGAAAGACAGTACATCCCGGGAACAGGTCCTGAAAGCAGTGCGCAAGGCGCTAATCCATAAATCGGAAGTGGATTACTCAGCTTCTGAATCGGACACCGAGATTTACACTACACCGGAAGAAGAATCGCTGGAGTTGCTTTTTGCGAAAGTGTTCAGTTCATTAAAAGGAAATTTTATTTTTTGCGAGACAAGGGAAGATTTCCCAAAAATACTATCCTCACTTATTTCTGAAAATAAATGGGATAATGTTTTCTGCGCGGAAACTGAAATTGCCAATATGCTGGAACAAGGTGGAGTATCTTTTAACTCAAACGAGAAAGATTTTCTGGCTTGCAACGCTGGAATTACCCTTTGCGAGTTTTTAGTGGCAAGAACAGGCAGCATTATTGTTAGTTCACGGCAAAAAGCGGGCAGAAGATTGCCCGTTTATTCCAATATTCATATAACGGTAGCCTACACATCCCAATTAGTTTATAATCTGAAAGATGCTTTTCGGGAACTTAAAAAGAAATATGAGCCCGGGTTTCCATCCCAGGTAACCACTATTACCGGGCCCAGCCAGACAGCCGATATTGAAAAGACCCTGGTAAACGGCGCGCACGGACCTAAAGAAGTATTCCTGTTCCTGATTGACGATAACGTTTAAGGTTTGCCTGCGTGAGTAACTTCCTGAAAAGAACACTGACGGGGTCCATCTTTCTGGTAGTTATGATAGGCGGTATTGCCTGGAACCGTTACTCCCTTCAAGCCTTATTTTTTCTAATTTCCATGCTGGGGCTGGATGAATTCTATCAGCTCCTTATTAAATCAAGCCATGAACCTCAACGGAAATTAGGTTTGGTTTGCGGGGCTACTATCTTCTTGCTAATCTCTTTTGCCCATTTTATGGGGGGGCAGCTTGTATTCTATTTATCCTTTTTGCTTTTAGGCTCCATTTTCTTTGCGGAACTATACAGGAACAAACTAAATCCCTTTCAAAATATAGGATATTCCATCCTTGGAATTATATACATTGTAATGCCTTTTGCGCTTTGGATCAACTTTATAAAATTGTACGCTTATGATACAGGCAGGTATAATCCACATTTACTCTTAGGCTATTTCATTCTTATGTGGACCAATGATACGGGAGCATATTTAGTGGGAAAGGCAGTTGGTAAACATAAACTCTGGGAACGTATTTCTCCCAAAAAAACCTGGGAAGGGTTCTTCGGCGGAGTAATTTTCAGTATTGGAATCGGGTATGGGATTTCCCTCTTTTATCCGGAGGTGAATTACATGATCTGGATGGTGATGGGCTTAATGGTTGGCGTATTTGGCACACTTGGCGACCTCGTGGAATCAATGTTTAAAAGAAGTATTGATGCCAAAGATTCAGGAAGTATATTACCCGGCCATGGCGGCATATTAGACCGTTTCGATGGGGTTTTTATGTCTACGCCATTTGTGCTGGTATCGCTGCAATTGGTGGTGACTCTAAATGCAATAATGGAATAGGCTCCTCATTTCAAGGATGCTGATTTTGTTGAAACTATTTTACTCCACCGTAACCGACTTGGCCAAATTTCTTGGCTGGTCTACATTGCAGCCGCGCATAACAGCAATGTGGTAAGAAAGCAATTGTAATGGAACCACAGATAAAATAGGAGCCAGGTGCTCATCTGTTTCCGGTACTTCAATTACATAATTCGCAAGGTCTTTCACGGTTGTATCGCCTTCCGTAACAACTGCAATGATGTTTCCTTTTCTAGCCTTTACTTCCTGAATATTGCTCACTACTTTCTCGTAAGACGGGCCTTGTGTGGCAATAACCACTACCGGCATGTTTTCATCTATCAAGGCGATAGGGCCATGCTTCATTTCGGCAGCAGGATAACCTTCTGCATGTATGTATGATATTTCTTTCAGTTTTAGTGCCCCCTCAAGTGCTACAGGGAAAGTATATCCCCTTCCGAGATAAAGGAAGTTGCGGGCATCTTTAAATATTTCTGCAAGGGCTTCAATCTCTTTATTCTTTTCTAATACGCGTTGCACTTTTTCAGGAATTGAATCCAGTTCCTGCAACAATTGGT
>DATHNK010000172.1:0-3216 GCA_035486075.1 Bacteroidia bacterium | reverse complement strand
AAGAAGATAGTTAAGGAGCTATAAGATGAGTGCCATAAAAGACAAAATAAGATTCATTTATATTCCCTTTTTAAAAATAGGAGGGGGATTCATCATTATCTATACTTTCTTAGATTGGTTTTTGTTTATAAAACTTCAAGTATTCTCAGCTAATGAAACTTTATATGATGTAGTTCTACCTTTCGCATTGCCTTGGATTCCTCATTTAATTTGGTTGTGGCCAAGGATTAAACTACTGCATATAGAGAAAAGAAATGGCAGGAATCCGGCCCATTTATTTTTATTTTTTGCCTGGGGCGCATTAATATTTCCAACAATAAAAGCCCAGGATTTCATGGTAGCTGCAACAGGGAAACTAACGAAACTTGATAATATAAATTCGATAGATAAAGGGGATGCTACGAAATATTATGCTTTACAAAAGTGTTTTGTTGATACGAAAGATATTGGAGTGTTCCGTCATGTGTTTACTAATAACGGCTCTCATGGACATAAAAATACCGTCATTAGGATGAGCATTGTAATTCCGATTTATGCTGAAATTTATGATACAATACATGCGACATGTAATGCTTGGATTGGAGTAATGTACAATGAGCCTTTGGGGACAGAGTTGTTTGGTCAGGAATTACAAAACGAATGTGCTTCTTTTTTTGCCAAAAGCTTAAATGATTTTTACACTAGTGATTTGTATAGTTTCTCATACCTTGATAGGGTCGGCAATAATTATAAAAGAGATGAATTCAGAGAAGCAATATTGCGAAGTAAAAAAATAAGTTTAACTGACGAAAATATATTTACTGCTGTTAATACGCCTTTTGAAGCAAGGAATGCAGATAACCTAAAATGGCTTCTCATTGGTTCATTCATAGGTGGCCTGGTATGGTTTGGAATGATTCTTATTCCATCCTTTGACAAACAGAAACTTCAGGAATTTATAATCAAGCATGACCGCTTGGCATAATTGCCAATCGGGCTCCGATTATTTCAAAAAATGAATAATCTTTTCCGCTAACTCCTTACCTATGCGTTGTTGGGATTCTTCGGTGGAGCCGCCAATGTGGGGAGTGAGTGATATTTTAGCGTGGTGCAATACTTCTGCACGAGGCGATTTTTCATCTTCAAAAACATCCAATGCTGCATGGGCTATATGGCCTGAGTTTAAACCATCGAGTAAGGCTTGTTCTTCAATAACTCCGCCCCGCGAAGCATTGATAAGCATTACGCCAAGTTTCATTTTCTTAATTTGTGCATGGGTAATAACCTTTCCTCCCGGTACGTGTAAAGAGATAAAATCACTCTTCTCAAGCAACTCATCCAATGAACAGGTTTTTATTTTTACACTTACCGTTTGAGAGCCATTCAAAGCAATTTCAATATCAGCTTCAGGGATATAAGGGTCATAAGCATAAATATGCATACCGGTTCCCAAGCCAATTTTGGCAAGGCATTGGCCTATTCTTCCAAATCCTATAATACCTAAGTTTTTTCCGCTCACTTCAATTCCTTTGGAATATTTCTTCTTTAACGCTGCAAATTCAGTATGTCCTTTTGTGGGCATGTTGCGGTTAGACTCATCCAGATTACGGGCCATTGTGAAAATGCTTGCCATCACCAATTCAGCCACCGACAAAGAAGATGCGGCAGGCGTATTTACCACTTGTATGTTTTTAGATTTCGCAAACTCGACATCAATATTATCCATGCCTACACCGCCTCGTGCAATCAACCGGAGTGAAGGGCAGGCCTCTATCAGGGCTTTGTCAACACGGGTAGCGCTACGTACCACAAGGGCAGAGAAGTCTTCTGCATTTATTACTTCTATAAGTTCATCTTGCGGAACCTTATCGGTAACCACAATAAAACCTTCTTTTTCGAGCATCTTAATGCCCTCATCTTCCATTCCGTCGTTGGCTAATATTTTTTTCATGTAATATTTTGATTACTCACCCCCTGCCCCCTCTCTACCAAGTAGAGAGAAGATAAGCGGCTATTTTTTGTTTAAAATAATGTTCATTAAGGTTCTGCATTTCCCCTTCTCTATCCAATAGGGAAGGGGTAGGGGATGAATACAATTATCCGTTTTTCTTTTCCAGTTCTTTCATCACATCTACCAGCGCCTGCACATCATCAACGGTAAGCGCATTATACATAGATGCCCGGTATCCGCCTACATCACGATGTCCTTTGATGCCTACTATTCCTGCTTCTTTCCACATTTTGTTGAATGTTTCCTCCAGTTCAGGTTTAGTCAACAGGAAGGTGGCATTCATCCAGGAACGGTCTTCTTCAACCACTGTGCCCATAAATATGGAGTTACGGTCAATTTCCGAATACATTAGTTCTGCTTTCCTGCGGTTGATTTCTTCAATCCACCCTAACCCGCCATTCTTTTTGAGCCATCTCATCGTCAGCAAGCAAGCATAGACAGAGAACACAGGAGGCGTATTATACATAGACTCTCCTTTAATATGCACCTGATAGTCTAACATAGAGAACATTTTTCTACCTGTTTTTCCGAGTATGCTTTCTTTCACAACCACCATAGTGGCACCAGCGGCACCCATGTTTTTTTGGGTTCCGGCATAGATGAGTGAAAACTTGTTGAAGTCAACACGGCGGCTGAAAATATCGGACGACATATCACACACTACCGGTATAGGCGAGTCAGGAAAGTGATGTATTTGCGTACCGTAAATAGTATTGTTAGATGTGATATGCAAATAATTTGCTTCCGTTGGGATGGTAAAATTCTTTGGGATATGGTTATATTTCTCATTTTCGGAAGAAGCTACCACATTTATATTTCCGATAAGTTTGGCTTCCTTAATAGCCTTATGCGCCCATACACCGGTGTCCACATAAGCTGCCGTACCACCGGTTACCAGCAGGTTACTCGGAACCATGGCAAATTGCAGACTGGCACCTCCACCCAGGAATAAAACTTTGTATTCACTTCCCAGTCCCATAAGTTCGGTAACCAGTGAACGGGCTTCCTCCATTATGGCCATAAAATCCTTGTCGCGGTGCGATACTTCGAGTATGGATAATCCGGTATTGTTTATGTTGAGAACTCCTGCTGCTGCTTCCTGAATAACTTCCGCAGGCAGGATAGCAGGCCCTGCGCTAAAATTGTGTTTTCCTTTCATAAAATTTGAACTATAGTATAGTGGTACAAAGGTACAAAAACCCCACTAATGAGGTTGATAAATTGGT
>DATHNK010000171.1:0-3417 GCA_035486075.1 Bacteroidia bacterium | reverse complement strand
CTTAAAGTATATTCAATGAATACAATGATATTTTTAAAAATAAATATATCGTCAAAATCTCCTTCTCTGCCTTTAAATTTCAAAGGTTTGTCACTTACTCCAGTAACTTTTGTAAACCCGACTTTACTAAATATTCCTCTTATTTCTTTTCGATATTCACGCTTCTCTATTTCCTCTGGGGTTGGTTTTGCTTTCCTTTTACGTTTTTTTGCTGCCATTTCGGGGAAGGTTTAATCGTTACTAATTTTAAGTGCAATATTCGAATACATAAACTCATATTTGGTAGTATTCTCAATCACATTTATCATATTACATTGGCTAGTGTAAGAATAAAATTTATCGAATTTATATTTATAAAGTTTCTTGTTTTCAACGCTCTTAAAAAAGTCCGCTTCTTTCTGTACAGAAATCTTAGGAGTAATTTTGGATTTTATAATTAATTCATTTAAACTTTCGTCAGTCAATTTAGTGTTTGGAATTTTTCCATTTTTAAGAATCAATATTTCAACGGCGTTTTTAGGGCTGTTTTTAGCAAAAAAAACAAACTGATGATTATTGCTTTTATTTAAATACTCACAAATATTGCTGGCCACTTTTAATTTCCTCAGTTTTCGATTTGTTGCTTTAAAATTTTTTATAAGGACACTACCTTCCTCGAGTTCCAATTTTCTTTTTTTCCAATATTTTGCTGCACCTTTCAACACGTCTTTTCTAAAGACTTGCTTATATTCCATATTAATATCAATCCCTAAAGAATTTCTATTCATTTCATTAGCAATTGCTAATACTGAACCTGAACCAGTAAATGGATCGAGTATCCAGTCATTCTCATCACTACAAAGCGAAATAATTTTTTCGACTAATGGGAAGGGCAAAGGGCATAAGTGATTTTGTCCTTTATGTCCCCAACCCCTTATAGGTGTGATAAAGTTCCATACATTCGAAGGCGCCTTACCATCAGGATGATATCTTTCAGGATATGTTTTCCACCATTTTTTCAAGTCAGTTATTTCCCGAACCCTGTCAATGTTAAACTTATAAGTATCACCTTTTGTAAAGAATAAAATATACTCATGTTGATTCTTAAAATTACCTTTGGCACCCCATGGAAAATTTTTATCTTTATCCCAAATTATTACATCTTTCAGGTGCCACGTTTTCTCACTTTTAGCTTTGATTTTATTTGCTAGATCGAAAGGAAAAAGAAATACTTCCTTATCTTTTTTAAATGTATCCACTATTAGCCAAAAGGTAGCATCAGATGCAGATATATCATAGCAATCCTGAAAAACTTTACAGACAATTTCTAAATATTCCTCGTAACTATTTTGAACAAAGCCGATCTGATCCGGGTTATCGTTATAGTTGAGTAAATTAAAATATGGTGGGGATGTTATAATTAATTGAGGAGCAGGAACTTTTTCTCTTTCTATAATCCTCCTAACATTTTGTGCATTACCAATTATGTATCGCTTTTGTGGCATATAGTCAATTTCAAAAAAGTAAAAATAGCAAATTGCATGAAATGGTACTATGAATTTAAAAAATATTCTTTCTTTTGCCAAATATGATAAGGTGCAAAAACCTTCAAACTACGCTTAGTAGGTTTAAACTAACTCTAAATTTTCTAATTTGCCCTGCACGGAAAGTACAGCTAACAAAATATCTAAAGGGTGTTTGGTTAATTAACCTTTATAGCGGTTACGGTAGCATTACGCACCCAGCTAACGGTGCCTGTCCAGGAAGCCATTTGAATATTGTAGGTGGTGGAAGATGCTATGGTAACAACCGCTTGTGTTGACCATCCTGCCCAATAAGCGCTACTTTCATAAAAAGCGCTGGTGCCCCAATTATTCGTTCCGTCGGAAAGTGTTAATTCACCGCCAAAAGTAGTATGTGTGTTCAAAAATTCCGCTGTCGCAATTATCAGGTAAGTACCCGATACTGTAAGCGTTAAACTGGCGCCCGTTACATTTACATAAGCGGTAGAGGAGGAAGAGAATTCACTCCCGTTAGTGGTTTGCGCAAAAGCGCTGGAGTAGTTTACATGTGTTTGTCCGGCGGTTGAATAAATGGTTTGCCAGCTGGGAGCTGCAGCACCGTTCGACATCAGGTATTGCCCGGAAGTTCCTGCACCTGTTACATTGGAACCGCCTCCTGTTCCATAAAATATTCCGCCTGCCGTTCCCTGTAATGAAACTACCGGCGATCCTGTAGTAGGTGTTACAACAATAGGGGCTGTGCCCGTAATGGAATTAACGCCGCCTGTCAAAACCCAGCAAGTTGCAGTATTGTTCCAGTAATATAAACCGGCCGGTACAGCGCCCCCGGTATTATAAACTATTAAACCGTTTGATTGCGCCGGATTGCCTAACATGCCAAAAGTCCCTATGGATGTAAGTGTAACATACGGGGGAAGAAAACCTACCTGTCCGGATGTATTGCTGTTGCTCAGATCGAGTATGGAACTTGCATAAGCACTGTTTCCGCTTGTATTTATGGCAACATTTTGGGCATATACGGCAGATGATGCGTAAAGAAATCCTGTGATAAATAGTACTCTTGTATAGAAATTACGCATTGGTTCCGGTTAATAAATAGTAAGGCTATGTTACTATATTCAGGGTTTTTTTACCCGGCAAAATTAAGCCACACGGAGCAGCTAAATCCAGTATTATCCCTGATTTAACTATTGTTTAACATACGCGTAACAAAAAGAGACTTTGGTTAACAATGCTGTAATAAGTTACCAATCATTAACCTGCATGAAAAGGTGTTTATTAACCCGTTAAATTTCAAGCTAATTCCTAAAACGGCTAATAAATAGTCATTTATACCTTCTTGGAATTCCTGGGTGCTACCCGTTTCATTTGAATGTTGGAAACAGGGTTTATGATAAGAGGTATCTTCTCGACCCGTGTTTCGCTGGTATCCAAACCAAAGGCTTTAGCCTCCGATTGTGCCAGGTGTTTAATGAAAAAATAACTGCGCAATATAAAACTCTCGCGCAGGTTAAATTCATTCTCAAAAGAGAGGAATTTTTCAAGAATTACAAAACGGAAATCAGATGCCAGGTGATATTTTTTGAGGGATGGATAACGGCTGGTGATATTCAATTCTTTATTGGCTACCATTTCCTCCACCACTTTGCGGAAAAGTACATTAACCCTTGCCTGCACCCTGAAGCCTAAGCGAAACTCGACACGTATTACCTTATCGTCCTCCATTTCATCTACGCTATATTCCAGGGTATAAGGTTCGTTGGTACGTTCAATGTGAACAAACCAATATATATCGGCCCGTTTCGGCTGCCGGCTGAAGATAGAATAGATTATCTTTTGCTCTATCTCGGCAGGGTTATTTGCCTTACTCAGATAGATAAGGTTCGAAGAGAATTTTGAAACAGTATGGTCGGCG
>DATHNK010000170.1:0-3760 GCA_035486075.1 Bacteroidia bacterium | reverse complement strand
CCTTGGATATTGTCCTTTCAACCGTTTTTATATGGGAGGTAGCGGCTTAACGGGATATTCACTGATAGACGGGCGTGAAATTATTGCACTCAGGGGGTATAATGACGGTTCATTGTCTCCAGCTACCGGTGCTGTATCAGTCGCTAAATATACCTTGGAGTTAAGGTATCCTGTATCGCTGAATGCCTCTGCCACAGTTTATGTACTGGCCTTTATCGATGCCGGTAACAGTTGGGAAAGTATTCAGCAGTTCAACCCGTTCTCATTATATAGGGCAGCGGGCCCCGGAGTAAGGATATTCCTTCCAATGTTCGGATTACTTGGATTTGATTATGGCTGGAGGTTTGATGACGTACCCGGAAATCTTACCATGCCACGCGGTCAATTTGTGTTTACTATAGGAGCAAATTTGGGGGAATTATAAAAAATACTAATTTCGCACGCACTTTGGTTAAAAGCAATACTTAAATTGCAAAAAAATGAAAACTAACATAATCAGGAATTTTTTAATGGCAGCATTCCTTGCAACAGGCGTGCTGGCTGCTTCTGCCCAAAAATTTGCTTACGTAGATTCACAGTATATCCTGTCAAAAATGCCGGAATATAAAGCCGCTCAAGACCAGATTAACCAGATTTCCATACAATGGCAGAAAGAAATTGAAGGCAAATATTCCGAAATAGATCAATTGTATAAAGCGTATAAAGCGGATGAGGTACTTCTGACTGATGAAATGAAACAAAAGCGCCAGTCGGAAATTGAAACCAAAGAACAGGCCGTGAAAGACCTTCAAAAACAACATTTTGGAGTGAATGGAGATCTATTCAAAAAGCGCCAGGAACTTGTAAAGCCATTGCAGGATAAAGTTTATAATGCTGTTCAGGATTTGGCCGAGAAAGACAATCTTTCAGTTATATTTGACAAATCAAGTGATTTTACAATGCTTTATGCAAATCCTAAATACGACAAAAGCGACGATATACTTAAGAATATGGGATACAATATTGTACCCGAAAATACTACGCCTAAAAAGAAATCCGCATATCATCATTAAACAATAAAATCCAATCCAATCTATGAAAAAAACAATAAGTACCCTTTTAATTGCCGGTGCAACTTTATTTGCATTCACCGGAAATTCTCAAAAACTCGCACACATTAATTTAGATTCTCTGCTGAGATCAATGCCTGAATCGGATTCAGCCCGCAAGGTAGGACAAGGCCACTATCAGGCCCTTGAAGCAGAAGTTGAATCAATGCAAAAGGAATACCAGCAAAAGGTTCAGGATTACCAGGCTCATGAAAAGACCTATACTGACCTGATTAAGAATAACAAACAACAGGAAATTCAGGAGATAGGACAACGGATCCAGGCATTCCAGGGTTCAGCACAGCAGGATCTGCAACGTTTTAATGATTCTATTACCCGTCCCATCATTACCAAGGCAAAAAATGCCGTTAATGCAGTAGCTAAAGAACACCAGTTTAAATATGTGTTCGACACAAGTTCAGGAGTAGTTTTATATTCTGAAGATTCAGATGATATTTTTGCACTTGTTGCGGATAAACTAGGCATTAAGCCAAAGAAAAAGTAAGTCATTTTAATTTTTACTTCCAATGCCTGAACCGGAAAACCTTAGGGCCAGCCAGCCTATCGGTATTTTCGATTCAGGCATTGGCGGTTTAACAGTGGCGCGGGCCATTAAGGAAAAGCTTCCATATGAGAAGCTGATATATTTTGGAGATACGGCCCATCTGCCCTATGGCGATAAATCTCCCGATTCCATAAAATATTATTCTATCCGCATTGCACAATTCCTATTGGATAATAATTGCAAAATGATAGTTATTGCATGCAATACTGCTTCAGCGCTGGCATTTGAGGCTGTTAAGGATTTTGTGGGAAAAAGAGCCATGGTAGTGAATGTTATTGACCCCGTAGTGCAAAAAATAGCGGCAAAAAAGGAATTAAAGACCATAGGGGTAATTGCTACCAAAGGAACCATTAAATCGGGTATTCATGCCAGTAAAATAAAAAAGGCAAACATCAATCAGGAAGTCTATGGGCTTGCCACTCCCCTGCTTGTTCCTATGATAGAAGAAGGCTTCTACAACAATAAAATAAGCCGTAGTATTATTGCTTCTTATCTATCACGACCCAAGCTAAAAAATATTGATGCTCTTATACTCGGATGTACTCACTTTCCATTAATAAGGCCGGAAATAGAAGAGTTTTATAACCATAAAATTCCACTTATCGATTCTGCTGATGAGGTAGCGGAACAGGTTGCCCATCTTTTAAAAAAGAACAAAATACTTAATACCTCCAAAAAGCATCCTGTTCATCAGTTTTATGTTTCCGATTTTACAGGTGCGTTTGAAAAAAGCACCCGTTTCTTTTTCAGTGAAGCTATACGCCTGCAGGAAGCAAGGATCTGGAAATAGATATCCCGTTTCATAAAAAACAGAAAGGGCCCCGCGTTGCTGCAGAGCCCTTTTTTAGTTTGGCAACAAATGCTTATTTGTTACACTTACCTGAATGTGCACTGCAATTCGTGCAAGTTTTCTTGCATGTTTCGGGTGAACATTTCTTAGTGTCGCAAACGCATTTAGCACTACAAACTTTTGTGCAGTCCGCCTTAGGCGGATTGCCGCCAAAGGCAGCTAATGATAACAACATAGCAGTGCCTGCCATTAAAATCTGACGTTTCATATTTTTAAAATTTAAATTTTATTATTCCGAAATTTTAGCTTGATAAACAAGCAACTCTGTTCAAATCAGGCGGTCATTTCAGGCGGGCGCCAGCAGTCGGAAGAATAATTAGGGAGCATTTCCCCGGTATATGTTATTGTAAGAATACTTTTGTTTGGCATTATTACCAAACTTGTATTTTGTTGCCCGGGAATAAAACCTATGCAGCAGCAACATTGTGCAAATGGATTGGACATATCATTAGCGCAGCAGCCAAATGGCGATTTCTGAGCTTGTTTCTTAACTGGTAGTTTATGCTGGCAGCACTTCATAGTGCAAACCTCTTTATTCTGACCAAGCCCATTACTTATAAGAGTAACCACAGGCTGAACCATAAGAGATGAAAAATAGAAGAGAAATATGAATGCCAAAATTTTCATTAAAGCAAAGGTAGGCTAAAAAATTGGAAAAATGAACCAAATAATGTTAAATAGGAATGATAATAAGTATATAGCTAATACTCCTGATATTATAATAATAGTATATTTGAGGTTATAAATCAATAAATTATACCACCATGAAAAAATTACTTACAGCAATTTGCATCCTTTATTCAGGCGTCAATTTTGCGCAGGTTAATTTGGAACACCAGTACACAAAGGCTAATGTATACATTACGCAAATAGGTGCCACTGACTGGAATTATTACACGTTTATTCCATCAATCAGTACATTGACCATTTATGATATTAACCATTCCCTGCTTAAAACTATCAGTATTCCTGCTGTTAGTGGCTTTTCTCCTGAATATATATATAGTGTTTCCACAAATCTGTTTAATACGGATTCCTATTACGAGTACGGTGTTGTATACATCGGGCCATATGACAGATATTTTATTTACAACGAATTAGGTACACAATTATTAAATGTTGACAGTGCTAACTACAGCACATGTTATAATACAAGTGCCGGGCTTAAATTAATTATTAACTCCGCAGGCGCAAAAGTTCCGTTTGGCAATGTGTATTCTTTAGGGGGTAATTTTTTAGCTGCTACTCCTGAAATAA
>DATHNK010000169.1:0-5347 GCA_035486075.1 Bacteroidia bacterium | reverse complement strand
TACGGAACACTCTGTTTTCCGAAAAATTTCACGAAAGGGCCCGTTGGCATGATAATAGCTGGCTCCGGCCCGACAGACCGCAATTGTAATAGCCCCATGATGAAAACGGATGCATATAAAATGCTGGCGCATCAATTGGCTGATAATAATATTGCCACTTTCAGATATGATAAAAGGGGAATTGGGGAAAGTAAAGGAGCCGCAAACAAAGAAACTACTTTACATTTTGAAGATCTGGTAAATGATGCCAATGCCTGGCTGCAATTACTTAAGCAGGATAAAAGATTTACAAAGATCATTGTAATTGGCCATAGTGAAGGTTCACTTATAGGGATTCTTATTGCAAATAACGGAGCGGATGAATTCATTTCAATTTCAGGAGTAGGCGAAAGCGGTGATAAAATTTTAAAAACCCAACTTATGGTTCAGCCGAAATCTGTTCAGGATAGTTTGTTCCCAATTATTGACAGCCTTGCTGCCGGAAAACTGGTTAAGAATGTCAACCCTAATTTCAATGCCTTATTCAGGGCAAGTGTTCAGCCTTATTTAATTTCCTGGTTTAAATATAATCCTGCCAATGAAATTAAAAAACTAACTATCCCGGTTTTAATTCTTCAGGGCACTAACGATATGCAGGTAAGTGTTGATGATGCTAAAATGCTGAAAGAAGCAGACCCGAAAGCAAAATTAATTTTGCTCGATTCGATGAATCACGTGTTCAAAATAATAAAAGGAGACCGTACCGAAAATATTAATTCATACTCCAACCCTGCTTTGCCAATTGATCCGGAGTTACCTGCCGATATAGGAGATTTTATTTACCAAGATTAGAAATTGTTTTCTTCTTCTTTTTAGGTTTTGGTATTTTCCCGATTCGCTTGTCACCTTTTAAAACCAACTCACAAGCCCTGATTGCTGAAGATTCAAAATCGTCGCTGTCTGCCTGTAGCATTTGCCAGTCTGTTTCTCTCTCTCCGTTATTTAAAACGGAAACAGAGGTGAGTGACGGAAATATTTTTTTCAAACTTTTATGATGTTCGCGGGAAGTAGCAATCCACATTCCGTTGCAGTCGGTATGCGAATCCTTATCCCGAAGTATAAACATAATTTTCTCTCCCACATAAACTCCATAACAACCGAAAAAAGGCTTCATGTGCGGTTCAAGCGGAAGCAAATAATCCAATATAAATGGGAAAGGAATATTTTTAGAGCGTGGCATATTATTTAAGGACTTGATTTCTTTTCAATAAAGAGAACAACTTTATTAAAATCAGCTGAAGCATTGATCACTCTGCGGAATTCTTCATACATGCTGATCGGATAACGTATTTCATGATAATCTTCATCAATTATCACTGTCACTTTATTTCCATCGGTTTTATAATACGAGTGAAATTCCATATCTCTTTCTCCCCCTGTTTCATGGAATACGTCCATATTCACAGCCTTCATGTTTGTTACCGTATATCCGTCGGGAATTTCAAATTCCAGTTCACGATGGTAGCCATGATTATAGTGGTTTTCAACTGCCGTATGTCTTGTAGTATCATCATATAGCTGGCTCTGTGCACCTATTAAATCACCTATCTTAAATAAAAATTTATTTCCTGCCTGTTCCAATACACTATTCGTAGTGATATCTGCTTCTATAATAAATGGCTGACGAAATAATTCATTTTCATGATAGCCTGTTACGTTAATATTAGTGGGCTTGGCATCAGGAAAATAATATTGCATCAGCCTGTTGATGAGGTCTTTCTTATCCTGCTCTGCCAAATAAGAATATATGGGCTGCAAGTCATACGACTCATATCCGGTATAGGTTTGCTTTAAATGAATATTTGCAAGGCCCATATCCAGATCGAATTTGGTATATTCATACAGATCATTCATGCTTTGTTTCCAATCGTTGCAGTAAATATCACGCACCTGCCCTATCCCCGTATTAAAGTCTTTTCCAATAGTTACAGGATGCATGAATAGTCCTTTTTGGCAAATCCAGTCTGCCGGTATAAATCCATAGCGCGACATGGGTTCCATTGGCGCCATATAATTCCCCGTTTCCGGGAAATAGATCATGTATTTCTGCAAGTAGGTCCAGGAATCAAAATCGCCGTCAAAGGGTTTATCAAAGCGGTTTGTAGTAAGAACAATTTCGTGCTTTATGCCCGCTGAATTAAATAACTGATCGTATAATTTTAGCAATCCTAATTCGTCAGCTACATGATTTTTAAGTATTGCCTCCAGGGTATTTGCGTTCTTATCTGTAATATCTTCTTTTAGCGAAATTGTAGTTTTCACCATGCTTTCAATATTCCTGATTTTCACTTCTTCTGCGAGGTTACTTAGTTTCATCGTGTCGATCACCTTTTTAGCAATACTTATATCTTTTTTAGTAATGCCTTTGTCGAATACCTGATATATACTCTGGCAGAAATCGCTCCACGTGTCAAGTCTCTCGCCGGGGTCACCATTGGCATTGTAAGCATATTTGTATTCCATACGCATAAGCGCCCCGTCTTCCAGGGAAAATTCTTCCTTGTCGTATCCCCTGATATTTGTCCCTTCGCAATAGATATGGCGCTTTGCAACACTAACTGTGTCGGTGATCATATCCGGAAAGCCATTATAGCTCTTAGTGTCAAACACCAAGGCAGGAGGAGAATAAATATCAACTCTGACATCCTTTACCAAACTATTCATGCGTATGTATTCCGTTCCACTTTTGCGGGAAGGCTCCATAAGAGTGTACATAAATTCTACTTCACCACCCATTTCAATTCCATCAATGGCGAATATTTTATAACGCCCCATATTCTCGTAATTATCCACATCTTTAATATTGGATGAATTAAGGGTACTTACTTTTCCATCCTTTGCAATGGCCCTTGCCTCAATATCCTTCAATACCACTCCATCAGGCATAGGTATATAAACAGTATTCGCTTCTTCAATTGCCTTATCAGAATTAACGCGGATAATCATATGCCGTGTAATATACATGGCTACATCCCCATTTTGCAAACTGTACTCAACTATCCGCTTATCTTTAATAACCACCATACCCATTTTTTGTTCTGCCGGAGAAAGGTCATGAAGTTTTGGATTTTCTTCCCAATGATAATTTTTATATTCCGGATCTGCTGAACCTGAAGTTGCTTGTGCAAATACAGTGTGAAGCGCCACCAGGCCAATCAGCAGGAATATATATTTCTTTGAAAACATTTTTTCCAAAATTTATTGTTTTGTAATAGTCACCGTTTCATTGTACGCTTTTGTAAGCAAATGGATCATCTTATTCCAATTATTGAAATCCTCCTTATTCAGCATAAGGGTATTGATATAGATATAACTGTTATAAATGATCTTGGCACCTTTCACACTATAATTTATTTTGAAACCAAACTTAGGGTCGGAATAGCTACTGTTATCAGGTATAAAGGATGCCTTATATCCATTCGGAATTTCAAGAACATTTACATTTTTCTTAATACTCTTATATTCGAATTCACGGGGAGCTTCCCTATCGGCTTCCATAATATCATTCTGAAGTTCCTTCTCAAGCTGCATATTTAAATACACATCATTTCTATTTTTCTGAAGGTAATCATCAATTTCAAATTTATAGCGAACTCCCAGATCTTTATCTCTGTCCTCTAAATTATCAAACGAGGAAGAATCGATCCTGAACTTATTATTACCCTTTCTCAATAGATCCACCAGCAAATCTTTTTTTTCTTTATTTTCATAGTTCATGAGCCTTCTGCCTGTTATTATTTTTTCATAACCCCGGGCTTTCAGATACCCGTTTCCTTTAATCTCGGAATTGTTAATTGTGAGGCACGTAGAATCAATAAATTGATTTTTATCCGTGTCCATAACGGGCACTTTTAAAATCTGAAATTTTCCGGGGCCCATGCCTACCATAGCTTCCTTGCCTTGTATCATAGACGTAAAGAAATTGAACGGAGCATCCTTTCCTGTGGCATCCAGAAAGTAATTTTTCCCGTCCTGGATATAGGTGCATATCATATGGTTTTGAGACATAGGTGAAGGTACATCTGCAAACAGATAAGGAATATCACGTGTGCCTATCCAGGTTTTATACGCCTCCAATCCCGCTGCACGTATCATTTCCACAAGGGTACTTGCCATATCTTTGCAGTCTCCAAACCTACGGGAACAAACAAGTGGTGCCTCCCGCGGAACCATTCCACCAATGCTGTCTTCATACGCGATGTAAGTAATATTATTTTGCACCCAATAAAAAATACGCTTCACTTTCTCCACATTGCCGGAAGCACCATTTGTAATCGAGTCAACCAATTTTTTCACTTCCGGAGAAACATCCATATTCACATCTTTAACCATGCTGTAAAGCCAGTCGTAAAATGCCGCTGGGTCTGTCATTATTTTATTTTCAACCCCATTTACATTATAAGAATCAAGCAACACTATAACATGTGGAACATAATACATTTCATCAGGGGCTTGCTCATCATTCTTTATTTTTCCAGTATTGTGTGCCCTCCAAGTGTACACTGTATTTTTACCATCCTGTTTCACAATAAACTCAACACTACTATCTTTCACATTAAATAACTTATACCGAATTTTAACTCCCTGCGGAACAGTTACAGAATACTCCGCTTCCTCCGTTGGGGCATACGTTTTAAAAAGAAATCTCCCAAACAAGTGCGGGTCAGTAATACGTTCCGTATAGGAAAGCACTTCCCTCGCTCCATTTATCAAGCCCGGATAAGTAAATTTATAGGCCCTGTCGTCCTCATAAAATATTCCCTCGCGAATAATATTGGTGCGTATAAAATCTTTCACCTTGATTGTTTTGTAAGAATTTCCATCAGGGACCAGAGAACGGGCATCCAAATCTTTTATGGAAGAAAAATCGGGCCAATACACCTCTCTATCCATATATTCCGTGGTTTTATCGGTCAGCAGCATTAGTTCCTCGTAGGTAGTGGAATAAATGATAGGGACATTGTTTTCAATTTTTATAATGTTGTCTTCTTTCCTTGACACATACACCGCATTTTCAGATGCATATTTCTTTCTCAGTTGAGAATAGAAATCTTCTTTCTGCGAAAAAGCGGGGATAGCACAAAATATTAGAAAAAGCGGGGAAGTACTTCTCCAATTAAATAATCTATTTAAAAGCATTTTACTCATTTTGCTACTGACTCAGTTACTTCGTTACCATCAAAATAAATTACCGTTCTTGTAAGCTTGCCCTCTTTATCAAAATATCTGGCCGGCCCTTCCTTAGTCCCCAGTGAATAAGTTTCCGCATGTTCGATAGTGCCGTTCTTATAATAGTACCTGCATATTC
>DATHNK010000168.1:0-8968 GCA_035486075.1 Bacteroidia bacterium | reverse complement strand
TGCTTCGGTTAATTACTTTTTTAGGGTGCACCTCATCGGCTATTTCCATACTTATAGGATTGTTTTTTATCATCAAAAAAATATTCTTCCATGTACAGGTTGGTTTCACGGGAATAGTAGTGAGTATTACATTTACCGGAGGAGTTATATTATTAAGTATTGGCATTATAGGCGAATATATGCGGCGCATGTACAATATTATGAATGCCAAACCCCAGTCCTCCGTCAGCGAAATATTAGAGTAATTTATGATTGTTCGCAAATACGGAATTACCCTGCGAAGGCTTAAAGAAGCGGATATTGAATTGTTACGGCAGAAACGCAATTCAACAGCCATACAAAACACCATGTTTTACCGGGAGGAAATTACTCCTGAAATGCAAAAAAAGTGGTTTGATTCTATCAATAATAAAAACAACGGCTATTTCATTATTGAGTTTGAAGGCAAGAAAATAGGGCTTGTTCATGGAAAAGATATAGACTTTGAAAAGCGAACCTGCGAAGGCGGAATATTTATCTGGGATGAAACCTACATACGAAGTTTTATCCCTTCGCTTGCCTCGGTTATTATGAACGATTGGACCTTTTACATGATAAACTTTAAGGCTATTTACGCCAAAATAATGCTCGACAATACCATAGCCATCAACTATAATAAATTGATGGGCTATAAGCCTTGTGAGCCACTGAATGATGACAAAGGCGTTCAATGGATGATCCTCACTAAAGAAAGTTATGAGAAGCACATGATACTTTTACGCAAAGGCATTAAAGATATTACCGGGGACGGTGAAGTTTTGAAACTGGAAAACGGTGATGCATCGGATGATTTGGGTAAAGAAATAGACCTCTTTTATAAAGGCCTTCCACCAGATATACAGGAACGGGGAGATACCTTGCTGAAATGGGCAAGGGAGAAGCAAAGTAAAAGTTAATAACGTTCGATTTTTTCAATTGCCGTCTGCTTTAGCTGATGTCATCTCTGTTCGTTTCAATTGCCGTCTGCTTTAGCTGACGGAAAAAAAGACTTACACATATTTTGGCTTTAGCCTTAAACAGCATCTTTAAATTTAGTCCACCCATACTTTTCCATAAATTCATTTACTTCCTGTTCAAATGATTTACGTCTGTGATGCTCTTCCTGATTCCTGATATAATTCCTCACCCTTTCAAGTTGCGATTGCCCAACTGAAACAGCAAAATAGTCGTCTTGCCACTTTACTTTTTCTTTTAGATGTGGACTTTTATTTAACCAGTTCGCTGATTCACCTTTCATTAATTGAAGTGTATCAGCAATTGTCATGTTTTTGTCTAAAGAAATTAAGGCATGCACATGTTCTTTATAACCATTCACAGTATCCACCCAAATTCCCTTTTTCCTACCATTATCAAAAATATGCTGAAATAGTTCTGGTCTGATATCATTTATCAGAACAGGTTGCCTGTTTTTAGTTGACCATACACAATGAAGCCATGCAGTCACATATGACATAATGATTGATTTTTGTTTAAGGCTAAAGCCAAATGTAGCAGTATTTATCATATCCGTCAGCTAAAGCAGACGGCAATTGAAAAAAATTAAATAATTTGATTAATTCTTACTCTCTTGCTCAATTATTGAATTTATTATTAATTTAGCACTCTATTTTTTATAAAAAATGAATAAAGAAATCAGAGAAAAATTGATTGAAATTGCAAGGTTAAAATCAACATTAAGCTATTCGAAACTTAATGAACAATTATCTCTGGGTTATGATTTTGCAAATGACCATCACCGTGAGTTAATTGGGGAAGAATTAGGAGAGGTTTCAAAGTTTGAACTTCAAAAAGGCCGCCCCCTATTAAGCGTGCTCATAGTTCATGAAAATGATAGAATACAAGGCGATGGGTTTTATAAACTTTGTCAGGAACTGGGCTATGGAGATTGGGAAAGTCTGAAAAAATCTAAAAATTTTGAAGTCGACCATATTAAAGAATGTTACAAATTTTGGAAGGATTCTGAAAATTTCAGGAAATACAAAAACGATAACTAACCGTCTTCCTTATCTACTTACTCAAAATATTCTTCATTATTGGCTCTTTTACTACCTTTGCAGTTTAACGACAAGTGGATATGCCAACAACCCTGACTGCTAAAAATGAATCCGTAGGCTCAGTACCTGTAAACTCTGTTATCAGAGCATTTGAACTGATGTGTACTGCCAAGGCTATGACGGAGATATTTGAAAAGAATGCTGCCGTAACCAGTAAATATGTTCATGCTACTTCACGCGGGCATGAAGCCGTACAAATAGCGCTGGGGCTGCAACTCAAGCCTCAGGACTATCTGAGTGCTTATTACCGCGACGACAGTATTCTTCTATCCATAGGCATGACTCCCTATGAGCTTATGCTGCAATTAATGGCAAAGGCAGATGACCCATTTTCAGGCGGAAGAACCTATTATTCCCACCCGAGTTTGAAAAGGGATAATATGCCAAAAATTCCCCACCAAAGCTCTGCTACAGGTATGCAAGCAATCCCCACAACAGGAATTGCTATGGGAATACAGTATAAGGAAAAAAGAGGATTGCTTCCTGAATATGAAGATGGAAAACCTATTGTGGTTTGTTCATTGGGTGATGGCTCCGTTACAGAAGGAGAAGTCGCTGAAGCATTCCAAATGGCAGTTTTGAAAAAACTTCCGATACTATATTTAGTTCAGGACAACGATTGGGATATTTCCGCCACCGGAAAAGAAACCCGCGCAATGGATGCTGTTGAATACGCCAAAGGGTTCAAAGGATTGGAAACACGCAGCATTGACGGAACAGATTTCATGAGAAGTTTTTCCGTTTTACGCGATGTAATAAATACAATCCGTGTGGAACGCAGGCCATTTTTGGTTCATGCCAAAGTGCCACTCCTTAACCACCATACTTCGGGCGTACGTAAGGAATGGTATCGTGCCGATTTGGAAGAAGCTGCTAAAAGAGACCCTTATCCGAGATTGAAAAGTCAGTTGATAATAGCCGGCTTTAATAACGAAAAGATAAAACAGATAGAGGAAAAAGAAACCGCAGCGGTAAATGAAGCTTATGAAAAAGCATTGAAAGCCGCGGACCCGTTACCGGAAGATCTTTTCAAACATGACTTCGCTCCCACCCCCATTACTGAAGAAAAAGGAGTGCGCGAACCAGCAGGAGGAGAAAAGAAGGTAATGGTAGATTGTGCTCTTTTTGCTATACGTGAGTTAATGGAAAAACATACTGAATGTTTGTTTTACGGCCAGGACGTGGGCGGACGGTTAGGCGGAGTGTTTCGCGAAGCAGCTACGTTGGCGCAGCAATTTGGCGATGACCGGGTTTTCAATACACCTATACAGGAAGCCTTTATTGTGGGAAGTACAGTTGGTATGTCAGCCACAGGTTGCAAACCAATTGTAGAAATTCAATTTGCCGATTATATATTTCCCGGACTTAATCAGCTTTTCACAGAGGTAAGCCGCTCCTGTTATTTGACAAATGGAAAATGGCCTATAAGTTGTATTATACGTGTACCAATTGGAGCATATGGTAGCGGCGGACCTTACCATTCATCCAGCGTGGAATCCATATTGACAAGTATTCGTGGTATAAAAATTGCATATCCATCAACAGGGGCCGATTTAAAGGGTTTGTTGAAATCTGCTTACTATGACCCGAACCCTGTGGTAATGTTAGAACATAAAGGGCTTTATTGGTCAAAGATAAAAGGAACTGAAGATGCAAAAACAGTAGAACCTGATTCCGATTATATTATTCCATTTGGAAAAGGAAGAGTGGTGCAGAATGCTGAACCTACGGGCACTACACTATCCATTATTACATATGGAATGGGTGTTTACTGGGCAAAAAATGCTTCAAAAAACTTCCCTGGCAAAGTGGAAATTATTGATTTGCGGACATTATACCCGCTGGATGAGGAATTGATCTTTGCTTCAGTGAAAAAGCATAGCCGCTGTTTGGTTGTAACGGAAGAGCCTGTGAATAATGGTTTTTCTCAATCCATCGCAGCGCGCATACAGCAAAATTGTTTTGAATATTTAGACGCTCCTGTAACAGTTATCGGTTCTGAAAATATGCCTGCCGTTCCGTTGAATACAATTTTGGAACAAACCATGTTGCCCAACGCCGACAAGGTTTCTGCCGCTATTGAAAAAATATTATCCTATTAACAAAAAATAAATTTATGAAACGGACCGCTTTCGCCCTTTCTTTTCTATGCATTATAATTCTTTTGCAAAACACATCTTGCGTAAATGGAAACAAATACCGCAAAGAAGCGCAAATGCTGGATAGCTTGCAAATACTGGTTATTAAAGCTGATTCGGATGTAATAAAAATTGATTCCGCTAAAATTACAGGCTATGGTAATCATGTTATGAATGACATGCAACTCCTGCAGATGAATCACACCGACAGCATGAGCAGTGCATCTGCGGAAATTTTCCGGAACTTTAACCAATTACGCTGGTCGCTCCTTACTACTGCTGGCAAAAGGGGCCCGTTGCTGCGCGAACTTGCAAAATCACAAAAACAATTGAGTCACCTGAGCCACGACTTACAGCACAACATGGTACCTGCCGACAGCGCTCAGATCTTTATAGCCAATGAAAGTAAAAAGGCGGAAGAATTAGTGCAGGTTTCCAATATGTCGGTAACAGAAGTGACCAAATTAGTTCCTTTATATATATCCCTTGCTCCTAAAGCAGATTCACTTATTTCGCTGGTTCAAAACCACAAAAAGATTTAATTTTTTCTAAAATAAAATGAAGAGGCTTTTTTTTATATGCTTTTTAATATGCTTCTTCCAGCAGGTGTATTCGCAGAGTACAGATGAGCAACTTGCCTATCAGTACTACCAGAACAAGCAATACGACAAGGCCATAGTTTATTATGAAAAGGTATTCCCTAAAAAACCTACACCGGATAATTACCATTATTATCTCGATTGCCTTTTACAAACAAAAGACTATAAAACCGCCGAAAAGGTTATAAAAAAGGAGATGAAGCAGGAGCCTGATAACTCAATACTGTTTGTTGATCTGGGCATGTTGTACAAAATTGAAGGCGATGATAAGCAAACTAAGGATGCCTTTACAAAAGCCATTCATAAATTGCCTGCAGATAGAGATAAAATACTTAACCTTGGAACTGCATTTGTGGATGAAAAAGAATATGACTATGCGCTGGAAACTTACAACCAGGGTAAAACGCTACTTGGCGATTCATATCCATTCGTAACAGAAATTGGCGCTGTATACAAAGCACAGGGAAATACCACTGCTATGGTTGATTCCTATCTCGAAACACTTTCTCTTTCCCCAACTTATATTCAATATGTACAGGATGCCTTGCAACTGAGCGTTGGAAATTATGCTGATGAAGGACAGAATACGATTGTGAAAACTGAGCTATTAAAATACATTCAGCGTTATCCGGATAAAGACGTTTTTTCAGAATTATTAATTTGGATGCTGCTTCAGTTAAGGGATTATCCGAATGCGCTTGTGCAGGTGAAGGCCCTTGACAGACGAAAGAATGAAGGTGGATGGAGGGTGATGAATTTTGCAACTACATGTGTCACTGCAGGCGCATATGATCCGGCGATACAGGCATACCAGTATGTTATTGACCGCGGCCCAAAGGGCGATAATTACACCAGGGCTAAGATGGAACAACTGAGTGTGATGTATGATAAACTTGTGAATGGAGGCGGATACACTAAGGAAGAACTTATAGTTTTAGAAAATAAATATAACCAGGCTTTAACTGAATTAACTAAAACCTCAGGGAGCGTTTCATTGATGCAGCAATTGGCCCAACTGGAAGGTTTTTATTTGCATAATGATTCTATTGCTATCGGTTTAATGCATGAAGCAGTTGACATGCCGGGTATCTCTATACAAACCCAGGCCAGGTGCAGAATGGAACTTGCAGACCTTCTGCTGGCGGACGGGGAAACATGGGAAGCATCGTTGCTTTATAGCAAGGTGGAGCAGGCTTTTAAGGAGGAGCCTATTGGCGATGAAGCTAAGTTTAAGAACGCTACTATTTATTACTACACGGGTAATTTCAAGTGGGCGCTTGCACAACTTAATATTCTTAGGTCGGCGACAACCAAACTTATAGCTAATGACGCAATGGCATTGTCACTGGTGGTCTCCGATAATACGCAAGACTCGGCCATGCAACCCGCACTGCTGTTATTCGCACATGTCCAGCTACTCGATTTTCAGAATTATGAGGACAGTGTTGCCCTTCTTTTGGATTCCGTTTATAACATCAGCGGAACCACCACGCTTAAGGAAGAAGTATTACTGATGCGTGCATCGCTGGCTGAAAAGAAAGGTGATTATGAAAAAGCGCTTGGATTTTATTCCGATGAACAAAAGGTTTATCCGGATGGAATGTTGCCCGATAAAGCGCTTTATCTTTCCGCCAAATTAGAGGACACTAAATTGCACGACCAGAAAAAAGCAGCCGAACTTTATAAGCAGCTTATCTTAAAATATCCTGGTAGTTTTTACATTGAAGAAACACGTGACAGGTATCGCCAGTTGGTAAAAGACGATGCTCCTCCTGTGAATTAAAACAGATTCTGTTTGCTGTGTTAATACGTAACTACATACCTTCGGATGAATTAAGTGTAAGGGAAATCCTTATTAGCAATATCCCCAACGGATACTTTGTGATGGAGGATATGAAAATGCTCAATAACTGGATCAGTGCACAGAACAAGGGTGTAATAGCTTATCCTCCATCAATAGCCGATCATTTTTTTGTATTGGAAACAACCAAAGTAATTGGCTGTGCAGGTTTTTATGTGCTTGCAGATGAAAAGAGGGCGCACTTTACCTGGGGCATGGTAGACGGAAGCCTGCATAATAAAGGATTTGGAAAGTTACTTTTTCAATACCGTGTCGACAGAGTAAAAGAACTCTATCCCGGGTTTACAATCACGCTTGGAACAAGTCAGTATACTTTCAACTATTTTGAAAAACTGGGGATGAAAGTAGAATCCATTACACCTAATGGATTTGGAAATAATTATGATAAATACTTTATGAGTCTGACCGTTTAATTGCCGGTTTGAACTCAGATTAATAGCCAGTCGGGTAAACTTTAGAAATGAGGTACAGAGGATTATTTTTATAAATTAGAACCTGAAAATATCCCTATCTTTGTTACATGAAGAAGGGGAAAAATATAAAAAGGATTTGAAACAAAGAGAGGTTAAAGAACCTGCTGTTGCATATCAGCCTGCTAAAGGAAAAACCCTCACCATTTTTAATTCTTTTGAAGAAGCCGAAGAAGATAATTATAAGTGGTTAGCTTCATTGACCGGGGAACAACATCTGCAAAATGCCTATGAACTCATGAAACGGATTTTTGCTGAAGACCTTAAAAAGCATCCTAAAATTGGGAACAAAATAACTATTAGGGAGCTACCCTACTCATAAATTCAATAAAATTATCCTTACCTTTGCATATATAAACCATTATTATGGCTACCACCAAATCAAACAAGAAAAAACTCAAGTTCAATCTTACTACTATAGTTGAGGAAGTTCCTGAAGGAGGTTATATAGGCTATATTGAAGAAATGCCGGGGGTGAATACTCAGGGAGAAACTCTTACGGAAGTTAAAGAAAATTTAATGGATGCGTTTTTAATGGCGCTGGAATATCATAGGGATAAAGCAGAAAAGGCATTGAAGGGTAAGAAAAAAGGTATTTTTCGGGAGCAATTTAAATTGACGACTTGAGAAAATCCGACTTTACAAAACATTTAAGAAAGCATGGCTGCCAGTTAAAAAGAGAAGGGGCTAAACATGAAATCTGGGAGAATTCTGCCAACGGAACTTGGTCCTCTGTTCCCCGCCACAATGAACTAAAAAAATTTCTTTGTATTAAAATTTGTAAGGATTTAGGAATAGTTTCTCAGTTTTGATATCATCCTCCAGGCAAATTACACATGAAAAGAATAATTTTTTGCATATTCAAATTATATTCCGCCTGCCAAAATTCACACCCCCCATCTGAGACCATCTTTTCCGTCCACAGCCAGTCAATTTGGTTATCATACCTGTATAACAAAAAACTAACAACTGATAATACTCTTTCACCTTTATTATTGACATACCCATAGAATTGCCATTTATAGAAGTTAAATTTTTTCAAAAGCTCAATTAATAACCAATTTCGATGAAACCTTCCAGAAGAATCCTTTTTCCTTATCGTATCATCCGACCTTCTAATAACTATCTCTTAGTGCTTTGTAAGCAATACAGATTTCATTTGTATCTGGAGTGAATTTTATTCGGCTCGAATCCCAATTCTCTTCATATCTTTTATATTCCTTAGGAAAAATAGCTGCATCAAAGTTTTTAGTTCTATAATGAAATGCTGAATCAAACTTCTGGGCTTTAGATAAAAAGCAAGAAAGAAATATGAATAAAAATATTACAGCTTTTTTCATTTTCAAATCTCAATTAGTACTTATAAAACTCCCCCCACGTTTTTTCCAAATATTTCCTGAACTCTTCTTCTTTTGGGTTTTTTCCCGGTTCATAAAACATGGTGCCCCGCAGTTCTTCCGGCAGGAAATCCTGAATTACGAAGTTACCTTCGTAAGAGTGGGCATATTTGTAATCCTCCCCATAACCCAGTTCTTTCATCAGTTTGGTTGGAGCATTTCTCAGGTGCAGTGGCACACTTAAATGGGATGTGCTCTCTGCTGATGCCATAGCCGCCCCAATAGCGGCAACGGCACTATTACTCTTGGGCGAACAGGCAAGGTAAATAGCTGTTTGTGATAAAACAATTTGCGCTTCTGGCATACCAATAGAATTAACAGCCTGAAAACAGTTATTCGCCATAAGTAGCGCATTGGGATTGGCATTTCCGATATCTTCCGAAGCAAGTATTACCAGCCTGCGGGCAATA
>DATHNK010000167.1:0-3778 GCA_035486075.1 Bacteroidia bacterium | reverse complement strand
CTACGTGGGGTTTAATGCTATTTTTGGCGACTTAAACTCAAACCTAACTATTCATGTCTACCATTAAAAGTATTCTAATTCCAACCGATTTTTCAGAAACCGCGAATCTTGCTGTTGCCCACGGTGCAAATATGGCCCGTCTTTTCAATGCTAAAATTTATTTGCTGCATTCAGTAGAAACAAGCGCTTATGCAGGCGGCCCCGGCCAACCTGTGTTGTCGGAGGATGCTGAAAAACTTTACAATATGGGCCAGGACCAATTAAATAAAGTAGCAGAAGAAATAAAAACCACCTATAATGTAGAAGTTACACCGCTTACTGTAAGCGGTAAGCCTGCTGCGGGAATAACAGGAGCAGTGAAAGACAATAATATTGACATAATTGTAATGGGAACCCACGGAGCCAGTGGCTTTGAAGAGTTTTTCATTGGAAGCAACGCGCATAAAGTGGTTAACTTATCTCCCTGTCCTGTAATAAGTGTTCAGGTAACAACTAAAAACCTTGGTTTTTCTCATATTGTTGTCCCCATTTCGAACGACATGCATTCCCGCCAGAAAATAAATAATGTTATAGAACTTGCTTCAAAATACAACTCAACCATTCATCTCCTGGGATTGCTTGAAACAAATGACCCAACCGATGATAAGAAATTTGAATTAAAGCTTGAAACTGTAGAGCATACGTTGGTAAAAGCCAATGTGAAATATACCAAAAGACTTATAAGAGGTCACAACCCGGCCGTTGAAGCCATGAAGTTTTCCGAGGAAATTGGAGGCGACCTGATTGTTATAATGACAGACCATGAGTCGGATCTTACTGGAATGTTTTTAGGCACGGTTGCAAAGCAAATTGTAAACCATTCAAAAATTCCGGTAATGAGCATTCGCCCCATTAATACCCAGGTCGAAGATTTTGACCCTGCCGGTGGAGTTGGGATCATATAAGGGGTTCTCTGTTTCAGAAAAATATCAATAAATACTTGATTGGCTGATACTAATATGGGTGTATCCCGGGTTGGTTATCCTCCTAATTATTAGTTATGGGTTATATACCCGTTCATAAAATTTATTCAATTGTTTGTTAAATAAGGGGTATCTTGCTATATTTGTATTTGGAAAGCTGCTTTCCGGGAGGAATATGATTCTTTAGCTGCAGGATAATAATTAATTCTTAACTACCTGAAATTGAGTATTGATTTTAAAACTACACCCTTATGATAAACCCTAACGTACATCGTATTCTTATTCCGGTAGATTTTTCACCTGCCGGCGACAGCGCTCTTAAATACGGAACCTATTTATCCGATGTTTTCAGGGCCGATGTTCTCTTACTCCATATCCTGGAAGGGGTAAACTCCTATCCTCCAGACTGGTTTGAAAACGGAAACAGAAATATTGACAAGGCTTCTTTGCAAGCTATAGTTGCTGAAAAACTTAGTACCCTGGCTGAAAGCATCAACAAGCAATACGGAGTATATGTAGAAAAAGTACTTACTACCGGAAAGCCATCCTCTAAAATTGCTGAAACAGTGGAGGAAAAGAATATGGACCTGATAGTAATGGGTACGCATGGCGTAAGCGGCTTTGAAGAGGTTTTTATGGGCAGTACCGCCCACAAGGTTGTAAACCTGTCGCCCTGCCCGGTGATTACTATCCCCGAAGGCTTTAAATTGAATGGCTTTAAAACCATCATTTTGCCTGTGGATGATACCATGCATTCCCGCCAAAAAGTGAGCAATGTGTTACCAATAGCTGCCAAATGCAATTCAGAAGTTCATGTACTTGGCCTTATTCAAAGCAAGGACAAAGCTGACCTGGCGAAGTTCAACATTAAACTCAGCACGGTGGAAGAAGCCGTTAAAAAGGCAGGGCTTAAATGCATCCGTAAAGTAGCGCAGGCAAGCAATATAGCTATGGAAACCATGAAATATGCCGAAGAGGTAAATGCGGAAATGCTGGCTATTATGACTGACCATGAATCGAATATGACAGGTATGTTTATGGGCGCATTTGCAAGGCAAATTGTGAACCATTCAAAAGTGCCAGTTTTAAGCATTAAGCCTAAAACAGGCCCCTACGAAGCATCTGCATAAACAGTATATTTTTTTATATAGTAATTTTTTATTTTGATAAAGTAAATTTTTCCGGCAAAGGGAAATCAGGAGATATTCCGGTTTACTTCCCGGGAAAAGTTGTTTTATTTTTTCCTGATTAGAATCATGTGCACATAAGCGTGTGAATAAAAAAGTAACCTGTATATGTAGGATGGATACGATACAAATTTTATATTTGCAACATTCAGTTAATAAAAGATCTCATTATGAAAAAATATCTGGTAACAGCAGTACTTCTTTCAGCGCTTTTTGCCTGCAGGAATAAAGACGCAGAAATGCAACAGGCAGCTCAGTTAAAGAGTGTCAGGGAACATGATTCGTTACTCGGGTTAAAGAGCCAGGGGCAAGATTCTACTATTACTGCATATATTAAATCTTTTAATGATATCCAGGATAACCTGGATTCTATTAAGAACAAGGCTAAAATAATGACCCTTAATTCCGGCTCTAATGAAGGCGTGGATAAAAAGGCGGCTATTATTGCCGATATGAAATACATCAGCCAGATAATGATGAAGAACAAAGCGGAATTGGCTGAAATGAAAAAGAAGCTGTCTTCTTCAGGAGTGAAAAATGCTGATCTGGAAAAAATGATCGCCCACCTTACGGAAGAACTTACTGAAAAAGATGCTGACATTGCTGCACTGCAAAGCCAGTTGGCTGAAACCAATGCCAACCTGAAAACGGAAATAAAGAAGTTTGACGATAGTATGGAAGTGATCAGCCACCAGCACCAGGTTATTGCCGAACAAAACACTATTTATTATGCTATAGGCAGCACCAAGGAATTAAAGAACATGGGTGTAATAAAGAAGGAAGGCGGAGTACTCGGAATTGGAGGAACGGAGGAACTAAAACCCAATACAAATCCATCCGATTTTATAAGTGCGGATATGTATAGCGTGCATGCATTGCCATTATATAGTAAGCTTGATAAGATCATTACAAGCCACCCCAGCGGTTCCTATACCATTAGAGGCGATAAAAAAGCGGATTCCATTATAATTACTGACCAGAAAATGTTCTGGAGCGAATCTAAATACCTAGTTATTGTAGTAAAACCACGATAGATTTAAAGGGATGGCGAAACCTGAATTTTTTATTCACCTGAAAACCCGGTTAAAGGCATTACACATGATCGGGCAGGTGCTCGGACTCTTTATAGTTGGGGTAGGGGTATGGTATTTATTTACCAGCGGAGAAGCTATTACCAAAGCCAAAGGCGATAACCTGAATATTCACGTCACCAATAAAAAGCTAAGGGATACTGTTGCAATTAAACACCCGAAGTTTATAAAAGACAGCGTAATTTTTACTCCGCTTGAAAAGTTTGAGGCACAGGCAGCCGATTCATTTTTCAATGTGTTGGCAGTACGGTCCGGTTTCAATGGCAGTGCACTTGTGGCGCACGAAGGCAAAATACTGTACAAGCGCCAGTTTGGTTTCTCCGATTTTACAACCAAAGAAATGCTTAATGATACATCCGAGTTTCAACTGGGTTCGGTGTCCAAGCAATTCACTGCGGTGTCTATTATGATGCTGAAAGAAAAAGGCAAGTTGGATTATGATGATTCCATTGTAAAATATTTTCCTGATTTCCCATACAAAGGTGTGACCATACAAATGTGCCTCGACCACCGTTCAGGTATACCGAATTATATGTTT
>DATHNK010000166.1:0-4676 GCA_035486075.1 Bacteroidia bacterium | reverse complement strand
TTTTGCACATATGGGTCTGCAGCACCAACATATCCCCAATCAGAAAATGCTGTAAGATATAATGCGTAATATGCCTTATCAAATTGAGGAACGCCCTTTATAGGTAATTGCTGAACAGGTACATTTAAAAAACGAAACTTTATTTCGTTTTTTACCAGTGCATAATTGTTCCCATCTATCACATAGTATTCGTATCCCCGCACAAAATCATTCCCGTATCCTAACCCTCTTTGAAGGTAATATGGCTCATCTCCATTTTCGGCCACTTTACCCTCAATTTCCATAGAATAGTATAGCTTATCGGCCATTTCCCAGTACTTATGAATGGAAGATTGAACGTATGTAATGTTGAAAGCGCGTTCCTTCGGAATAGCTACACCAAGGCCATAATCATTCAAACTGAAATCAAAATAATATCCTTCCAGCGGGTATGCTGCTCTATCGCGCAAGTCGCGGCGGAAATAATATTTACCCCCGAAAAATGCGGTACTGGTTAAATTAAATGGCAGAAAATTGGAGGCAGGCTTTAGTTTTAATAACGTATCATTAATATAACAAGCCGAAAAATTTAATTCCAGGTAATGTGTATCATACAAGCCTTGCCTGTAGGTAAGGTCAAGTGCAGAAGTATACTGTTGCTCCAAAACAGTATTGGGTGTATTTAAAAAGGTTAGTATATTCCCAATGGAAGTATAGGCTACTTCCTTGTTTTGCGAGGATGTGAAATTAAATTGCAAACCAAAATTCTGGTATTTGGTTATATATGGAATGTCATAAGAAACGCCCCATTGTTGTGTATAACCCAGTTGCAGTTTTATTTTTAATATCTCCTTTCGTCCGCGGGTGTTATTGTCGGATATAAAGAACCCGTAATCTGTTTTGTTAAGGCTGCGGTGGTCCTGCACCCACCATGTGTTAAAGTTTCTTTCTTCCAGTTGCAATATGGGTACCGGCCAAATGTACCATCGTTCTACAACCGATATGGTAATGTCGGTTCCGACCAACGCATTGGGTATAGTATCAAAATCCACAAAGTTGAAAAGCGCCGTATTGTGCAGGTTATTTTTTGAGCGGAGGCAGGTTTCTGCCCATTGGGATAAAGGAACAGTATCTCCTTTTTTAAATGTTAGTTCCCGTAAAATGATGGATGTCTTGGTTCTGAAATTTCCCTCAATTTTGATAGAATTAATTATGATCTTTCTTCCGCGAAGTGAATCCTTCACCTGGCATAAGGCAGGCAAACATGAAATTACCGTGAGGCAAAAAATAAGTTGTACACGGTGCAAGGAACTCATTCCTTTTATCAGATATTTAAGTAATGCATGAGCGAATCATAGCGATCTATCAGGTTCTTCTTCGAATTACCCTGTGTGTATGATTCACGCACCCTGTAACCATAGCGTTCCAATGTTTGCAACACTGCTGAAGCATCCTGCAAATTGATTTTTAGTGTAACATCCAGTTCGGTTGAATCGTGCTGTGGAGTAATAAAAAGACTTAATACCTTGGCCCCGTTACTTTCCACTATCTGGGCTATCTGTGAGAGCGAATAATCTACCTGGTTCAATTCCAGCACAATTAAACTGCCCGGATCTTTTGCATCCGTCATTTCTGAAAAATAACTCAATAACTTTTGCTGTGTAATGACACCAATATACCTTTCCCGTTCATCCAGCACCGGTATCAATGTTATTTTAAGCAAATCGTATAGTTTCAGGGCTTCATAGGCATGCTGGTATTCAAAAACAAAAGGTTTTCCCAATGCTTTTCTCAGCTTGCTTAAATGTTCGGTAGGCGATACCAGATCAATGATCTCCATATCGGAAACAATACCTATGTAATTGGTTTTTTCTATTACCGGCAGGTGGGAAACTTTAAACTCATCCATCCATTCAAGGGCCCTTTTAGCATCGTCATGAAGTGTTAAAGGCGGAACATCTAAACTTATAAGGTCTCTGGCTAGCATTTATTGTATGTTTGAAAAGTTCAAAGCTAATCTTTTTTGAATATTGGGCTTGTTTTAGAAAAACGCCCTTACGGAAGCATTGCCTGTATTTACAATCGGGGAACCAGGCTCATCACGTCCGGTATAAGAAAGGTTAAGTTGTATATTACCCGAAAGGTTGCACTGGTAGGAAATACCCCAGGTATAATTATTGCCTACATTCAATCCTTGCAGCATTTCAAGGCCCAGCGGAGAATTGACATCACCGTCAAAAGCTATTTTCACATAATTGAAATTAGCCGTAAGGCTGCCTTTTGTAAGCACATTATATTTTAATTCCAGCCCGCTGTTTTCCTGTATGGAGGTTCCTCCTCCTTCTGTTACTGCATTGGTTTTATCTGAATAAATAAATAGCAGTGTTATCCGGAAACTGGTGCTGGGCTGAAAATTGAGCTTGGGTTGAACCTGGTAGTATTTTATATAAAAATTATTGGTCGAAAAAAATTGAGAATAACTGATATCGTACCCCGTTTTACCTTCTCCTTCCACAATCCATTTGCTGGTCAACCCGAAACGGGCATGCAGATCCTGGTAGGTGGCGGTTCTCGACTGTGCCCCATCTTCCTCCAGAACTGTTTTATTGCGTGTATCGCTATACGTGTAATCCATTCCAAAATGTGGATTTAACTGATTAAAGTAGACTGTATTTCGAAGGGATGTGTTTAATCCAATTACGTTAGTATCGCCCGTTTGGTTTAAAAAAGGGTTGTATGCGTTCCAAATATCGGTGGATGTAGTCTTCTTATCGGTATGCAGGGCAAGTTGTTCTGAAAACAATGAAATTAATTTTCGAAGCCCTTTTTTCGAAGACCATATAGCACTGGGCCGCAGGTTAAAAGTTTCTGTAAAACTGCTGGTGTTTGTTTTTTCATAATTCGTGGTAGGTATATATACCCTTATGTAATCTGCTTCATCAGGGAAAGGAGCCACGTAAAATTCATTCAATTCTTTAATCCCATCGTGATTAAAATCTGTCCAGGCATAAACGCCGGTTCCCTGGGTAACCTGCACATAGGTATATTGCTCTTTAGGTTGCAAACCAGACCCTGCCTGGTAAAAGGTGCTTGTATAAAGGAACCCTTTTAAAATTGTAGCATCATATTCTGCCTGCCCTACCAGGGCATTAACAGGCGTTTGTCCGGAGGTTATGGAGGAGTCTGCCAATACCTGCATAATATGGTAAGTTACATTCGCTTTGAAACGGCTTTTGGGGTTTTTATTGAATGCCGCGTCCAGCGAAATATTTTTCGTGAATAGTGATTTCACCATTTCATTATGTGCAATATCGGCACCGTAATCTGTACGTTCTGAATAGTTGATCCCATAACTTCTTTTTGCAGTATCAGGGGTTCTTATAAATGCATTCCATTGGTAAAACTGGTAATTGCTGGCCTGCTCGAAAAGCGTGGAAGAAGTAGCAACAATACTGTCTGTTACCCTGGAATGAAAAATATCGCGTTCCGTTGATTCGCCGGCACCAACTATCCAGAAAAATAACTTATGCGAAATTGTTCCCGTTTCATTATAATACTCACTGGTATTATCGGTGGTTTTAGTTTGAAGCAATGAACCATTTATATTGGTCATAAATCCACCTTCATTCAGTTTCAGCGTGGCCGAATGTTTGGTAGCATTGTAATCCCCGCCTTCTAAAAACGCCTGGAAATCATAACCCAGCTGATCCTTTCTGTTGCCGAAAAGAAAATTACCGTCCACAATATTCTGGTCTCCCAAAATGCTGTCGCTTGTGCGGTTCCAGCTCCTGTCAAAGTCAACGGAACGGTACCTTTCTATGGGTGAAAAATCTTTCTGTACGCCTTCATAACTCAGGTTGGATTGTAACTTCCACACATCCCCTTTATTTTCTTTGCTGCTATCTGTTAAAAAAGTGATATTGTGAAATAGAACCCTTCCTGCAAAGCCCACATCCTGCGATTTTCCAAAGGTGGAGAATGTGTTCACATCATTATTTGTAAGAGCCCCCTCAGCCGTTACAGAAGTATATTTTGAAAACTGGTAATCTCCTCCAGCGGTTATCATTTGTTTTTTCTTGGGAGTTATAAGCAAAACCTCCGGTACAAAGTTTCCCTGATGCACCCCGTTTATTGGCGCTCTCCATTGAAATACCCTGCCATTGGCAGCCGATTGAATCTGTATATAATCGCCCTGCCCCAGGGAAACCTGGGAAAAACTCAACAGGAAATGATGTTTTGAAGAGTTTGGAATTGTTATAATAGAATCGGGACAATAAACGAACACAGAATCATTTAAAGAGCCTACAACGGTATCTGCTTTTCTGTAGAAAACCTGGGTGCTGTTAAATGTTGTATCCAGAATTCCGGGCACAAATGCATTTTGAATATTATTGCCCAGCGAAGCCAGAAACTGTTCCTGTTGCGGAGAAAGCGACTGTGTAAGTTGTTGGCTTTTGGCATCCTGTTCCGAATAGAGATTAAACCGGAGTGAAAGTTTATCCTCATGATAATCTATAGCCGAATGGATAAGTGAGCGCTCATAGCTAAGGTCGCTATATTGAAAATCAATTACAATTTTAGATGTGGCTGTTATAAGATGTTTGGGTGTAAATGTAACCTGGGCTGAATTATAGTCAATTGTATAATCACTGTTCTGTCCACGTTGCAATAATTGCCCGTCGAGAAACACCTTTTCA
>DATHNK010000165.1:0-7322 GCA_035486075.1 Bacteroidia bacterium | reverse complement strand
AAGAATTTATTACCAGCAGAATGGCAAACAAGCAAAAATATGGAACAGACAAGGCTTCATTAAAAACTGCCAACCAGGCCAGCACAGAAACCCTGAACACCAAAATGAAACCCATTTTGCAGGCTGATCAGATGCAACTTTTAGTAGGTTTTGAAAAGCAACAAGCTGCTAAAAGAGAAGCTGCAGAGCAAAAAGCTAGCAAATAGTAATTAGTAGTACATTTTTATAAACTCCCTGGCTATATATAGTCAGGGAGTTTTTTATTAGTTAAAATGCTTTAGTACTTTTGATAGGTTTTCAGAAAATGGGTATTAGAAAGGCCATATTATTTTTCTGCCTCTGGTTTACTGCCATGTATTGCCATTCCCAGCAATGTAGCCTTACAGGCAAGGTAATAGATAAAAATACAGGTTCTCCATTACCGTTTGTTAATATGATAGTTTCAGGGCATCCGCAAATAGGCGCCACTGCTGATATAGACGGTAACTTCAAAATTTCAGCTCCTTTCCATATCAACTCTCTCACTTTCTCATATGTTGGATACAGGGACACTATTATACCCATAAATAATGTATCCGGAAATATAAACGGAATAGTGATAAAACTCGAGGAAATAGGTTTTAGATTGCGGGAAGTAAAAATTCTGCCGGGTATAAATCCGGCTTTAAGAATAATACGTGCAGCTATTAACAACAAGGATAAAAACAACCCGGAAAAAGTACATTCATTTATGTATGATTCATACAACAAACTTTATTGCACAGCTGATATGAAAGATGCAACGGATACATTAAATTCATTGGATACAATTAAAAAGCTCAGGACTCATGCGGACAGCACGCACCGCAGGCGCCATTCCGTGAAAAGGATATTAAAAAAGCAATATTTGTTTTTGATGGAATCGGTAAGCGAACGTAAATTTTTATACCCGGACCATAACTATGAAAAGGTTTTAGCTTCCCGCACATCTGGATTAAAGGACTCGCCATTTGATTTACTGGCGCAGCAATTACAATCATTTTCTTTTTATCCCGACAACATAACTATTTTTGATAACGAATACCTGAATCCCATATCCGATGGCGGAATAAAGCGGTATTATTTTATCATTGAAGATACCTTATATAATGGAGGAGATACCGTATATGTTATTTCCTTTAACCCGAAATCAGGTAAGAATTTCAATAGTATGAAGGGTGTTGTCTACATAAATACGAATGGATATGCCTTGCAAAATGTAATAGCCCAGCCTATTCGCGATGACCAAAGTATGAGCATTCATATCCAGCAGAAATATGAATTTATTTCCCCGGGGCAAACAATAGATGGAGTGAAAGGAATGTGGTTCCCTGTGCAATTGAATACAGATTGGTATTATAATAATTCAGTAGTGAATGATTCTGCCATTGCCTTAACAAATAATTCCATAAATCCGGATGATGCCCATAACAAATTGAAAATAGTTTCGCGCAGTTACATTAAAGATATTGTTCTGGACACTGCCCTTCGAAAAAGGGAATTTGGAAGAGTGGAAGTGGAGGTTGATAATAATGCTGTTGACAGGCCGGAGGAATTCTGGAATAAATACAGGATCGATACCCTATCCAAAAAGGAAAAAAGGACGTATCGTGTAATCGACAGCATTGGCAAATCAAACCACTTCGACCGCAAATTAAAATGGTTTGAAAGCTTATCTACGGGCGAGCTTAAAATGGGTTGGATCAATCTGGATCTGGACAAAATTTTGAACTATAACGGCTATGAAAAATTCAGGCTGGGAGCTGGTTTGCATACAAATGATGAATTTTCAAAGGTTTTTGTAATGGGAGGGTATGGCGCTTATGGCACAGGCGACAAAGCTTTTAAATATGGAGGTGATATTGGATTGATTTTTGATCCCTATAATCATGTAAAACTTGACTTTGCCTATCAGCATGATGTTATAGGGGCAGGCGTTGTAAGTTTTTACAACGACCAGAGTTTACTATCTACCGAATCTTATTATAATTATTTCATAAATAATATGGATAAAATGCAGAAGGAAAATGTTTCACTTTCTTTTGACGCATTGCGCTATTTTCAATTCAATTTATTTAGCGACGAACAATTGAGAACTGTTACTAATTCCTATGAATTTGGAGTTAATAACGATAATGTGACTGTGTTGAGTAATCATTATTGGTTTACGGAAGCTGGTTTGGGGTTCCGTTTTGCATATAAGGAGAATTTCCTGAAAAGCCCATTGGGTATGATTTCACTGGGAACAAAATATCCAATAGTGTGGGGCAATATTACACAAGGATTTAATAGTTTGTTGAACGGAGAATATACCTACACTAAATATGATTTGAAAATTAGTAAGGATTTTCATATACCCCAGGCAGGGTATTCGTCTATTTCATTGCTTGCAGGATATGTGGAGGGCAATGTGCCTTACACGCTTTTATACAATGGCAAAGGCTCTTATGAGCAATACACCATTGCGGTAGATAATTCATTTGAAACAATGCGCCTGAATGAATTTTTATCAAGCAAATACGTCAACCTGTTTTATTCACACAATTTCCAATCGTTTTTGTATAGGCATAAACATTTCAGGCCTGAGTTAAAACTTGTTTCCCATGCAGGCTGGGGCTTGCTTGACAACCCCGGGAGCCAGAATGGCATAACTTTTAAAACAATGAACAAAGGCTATTATGAATCCGGAATGGAAATTAATAACCTTGTAAAGTCAAGTATTTTTAGAATTGGAGTAGGGGGATATTACCGCTATGGATCTTACTCACTAAGCACTCCCGGGCAAAATTTTGTTTTTAAGTTTACAATCACTACTTCGTTTGAGTAGGCTAAAGGGTTCGTCATTGCGAACGTAGTGAGGCAATCTTACCATTTAGATATTCCGAATTAGTAAGATTGCTTCGTTCCTCGCAATGACGTTAACGTTCAAAATACCGTGAGGAGTTTAGGCTAACAGATATTACTTTTTCAACTTCGGATTTTGCTTGTGCCTTAATTTATCCCGTTTGTCTTTCTTCTCAATATTTTTCAGAAAAGCTTTTTCCAGATCAATGCCGGTTTGATTGGCAATACAAATTAGAACAAACATAACGTCTGCCAATTCTTCACCCAGATCTTTTCCTTTATCCGTTTTTTTAAAGGATTGTTCACCATGTGTCCGGGCAATTACACGGGCCACTTCACCTACCTCTTCGGTAAGCATAGCCATATTGGTAAGTACATTGAAATAACGCACGCCATGTTTATTTATCCAGTTGTCAACGAATTTTTGGGCTTCGGTAATTGTCATGGTTTTCATTCTTTATTTTTTGTATCAACAATAATTGTCACAGGTCCATCATTCACAAGGCTCACTTCCATGTGTGCGCCAAACTCTCCGGTGGCAACCGGTCTGCCTGATTCTTTTTTCAGCATTTCAACAAAAGTATTGAAAAGCGGTAACGCCTTCTCCGGGCGGGCTGCCAGTATGTAAGATGGGCGGTTTCCTTTTTTGGTGCTGGCATGTAAGGTAAACTGGCTCACGACAAGCATTTCGCCATTTACATCTTTTAAGGAGAGATTCATTTTTCCTTCCGCATCATTAAAAATACGGAGGTTCACAATCTTGGCGCTGAGCCAGGCAGCATCTTCATCGGTGTCCAGTTCTTCAATACCGGCAAGGATTAGCAGGCCGTTAGTGCAACTACCAATTATTTTTTTATGTACCGAAACACTTGCTGAAGAAACCCGTTGTATGACTACTCTCATGTTAAATCATTTCGCAAAGTTGCACATTGGCTCACAGAGATTGCTTCGTTCCTCGCAATGACGTATTCCCTCTCTTTGATCCCCTATTGAAAACCCAATCGTCATTGCGAGGAACGAAGCAATCTCTATTTCATTCATAATAACTACAAACTATCAGAACAAAGATAACTGTTCGTCGCCTTTCCGTTTGAAAATACTTAAGTCGTAAGAAAATTTAGGAGGGTCGCCCATGCATCTTTTCACCGATAATTTAAATAGTTGCCTGATTGATTCGGCAATCGGTCCTTCGCCTCTCATGCGTGTTCCAAAGCGGGAATCGTTCACTTTTCCTCCATGACATTCTTCAATATGGTGCCACACCTTTTCTGCACGGTCAGGGAAATTTTTGAATAACCAGTCTTTAAAAATCACGCCGATTTGCCCATTTAGCCTTACAATAGTATATCCAGCCTTAGTAGCACCATTCTTGGCCGCTTCTTCAATAACAGCCGGAATATGGTAGCTGTTTATATGTGGAATAATAGGAGCCATCATAACGCCGCATGATATTCCATTGGAGGATAATTGTTTTAATACCTTCATCCTGTTTTTGTAAGTAACGGTGCGGGGTTCCATTACCATTCTCAAATCTTCATCCAATGACGTTATAGTAACCATAACATTTACCAACCTTAGTTTTGCCATTTCAGTAAGAATGTCCAGATCGCGCAGTATAAGTGCGTTCTTGGTTATCATGCCGACCGGATGACGGTATTTCAGACACACTTCCAGCATTTGCCGGGTAATTTGCATTTTCCTTTCTATAGGTTGATAGCAATCTGTGTTGCCCGAGAACATAATAGGGTAGGGTTCCCATTTAGGTTTTTGAAAAAGTTCTTCTAATAATTGCGGAGCATTTTTCTTGATCAATATCTTCTGTTCGAAATCCATACCGGCACTGTATCCCCAGTATTCATGTGTATTACGGGCATAGCAATAAAGGCATCCATGTTCACAACCCTGGTAAGGGTTCATGGAGTATTCTCCTAAATCGGGGCTCTCTACTTTATTAACTATCGTTTTAGGAAAAACTTCAATGTACTGAGTCCTTTTATTTTCGAGCAGCGTATCTTCATCAATTCCTTCCCAATGTTCCTGCACATAGGAAGTCTTCAAAAATTTATTGGCAGGATTTACCTGTGCGCCCCGGCCATCGAAATATTCTTTGGGTTTTGTTTCGTTTTCTTGCTTCCAATCCGCCCGAGGCGGACTTTGAGTAGGGCTACTTAAAGCCCCTTTAGGGGTTTGGGGCTGAGTAATATGTATTTCATCATTCATAACGCACCTCCTCTTCGCCTTCATTAAAGAGCATGCTTAAATAACTTTCGTAACGGGAGACCGCAATTTTTCCTTCGTTTACAGCTTCCATAACAGCGCAACCGGGTTCGTTAGTATGCATGCAACTGTTGAACTTACAATTGTTACGGTACAAATTCATTTCCCGGAAATATTGTGAAAGTTCATACTTGCTGATATCTGCCAAACCAAATTCCTGTATGCCCGGTGTATCCACTACAAAGCCCGCACCTTCCAATGGAATCATTTCAGAAAATGTAGTCATATGGGTCCCTTTTTTATGCGCTTTAGAAATAATGCCGGTTTTGCGATTAATACCTGGAACCAAGTGATTGATGAGAGTGGATTTACCTGTGCCCGACATTCCGCATAAAAGGGAAACCTTATTCGTGAATAGTTTTTTTAAGGAAGCAACTTGCTTATCATCCAGCAAGGAAACAGAATGGCAGGGATAGCCTATGGTAGTATACGTTTCAATCCTTTCTTCGGCATCTGCTTTATTTTTTTCATTGTAGAGGTCTGTTTTGTTAAAAATAAGATGCGCGTCTATCTGGTATGCTTCAGCTGTAATTAGTATTCTGTCAATGAAAGAATTTTGTGTTTTGGGATGGGTGATTGTTACCAACACAAAAACCCTGTCAATGTTTGAAGCAATGATCTGAAATTGTTTCGAAAGCTTTTTTGAACGGCGTATGATGTAATTTTTGCGTGGTGCAACTTCTGTAATTACATATTCATTGGGAGCTGTTTCATCAATGGTAACAGTATCACCAACTACAGCCGGATTAGTAGTGGAGATGCTTTTCAGGCGCAAATTACCTTTAAGTGTGCAACTCACTGTTTCACCACTTTTGGTAAGCACATTATATACGGCCCCTAAAGATTTTAAAACAATTCCTTCCTGCATAATACAAAACTAAGAAAAGGAGCCAAGCAAGAGGGCTACAAAATGTAGGTAAGTAGGGAAGTAACCGCCTAAAGCTGTATTTCAGGGTGTAATTGAAATATTAAGAAAATAAAAGAGCCGTATGATGCAATTCATACGGCTCTTAAAAAAGTATTCCTTAAATGTGGAAAGAATATTCGTGAAGCTGAATAACTAACCAAATCGAATACAAAAAGTACTTTTCATTATCTGAATAAGTAATTTTTAGTGTGCAGTGTTGCCTGCCTTTGTTTATTGATAACGAATTATGTAATCAACATTTACGTTTATAGGCCTTGATTCCTTATCGCCTCCCGTTATAACGTGTGTATGGGCACCGTTGGATGAAGTTGGGCTTCCATTTGTATTATTTTCTGCCAGGTTCCAACCCGCTACAACATCTATTACATGGGTATCTGTCGGTAAGTTATCCATGGTGTGCTGGTGATTCTGAGAGGTAGAGGTTATAATTGGATTGTTTGGAGTTCCAGCTTTTGATACGAGTTGTTGGGTCCCAAGCTTAATTTCTCCAGCTCCAATTGCAAAAAAACCACGTAGATCCGGCAATGAAAATTTTAACGGGGAGGCTCCGAAAGTAGTTCCGATAACATCGTATAAAGCTCTGTATTGGTCTATCCGAACTGAACTTCCATCGCAGGCCAACCAACCGATTTTAGCTAAAGATAGAATAACTCCAATATCCGATGTGTCTCCACCGAAGCTCATGATAGAACCTATTGGCGGAGCTGATGCAGCCATATCCTCATTTGCTATATAAAAGTCGGCATAAATATTTCTTGGCCTTGTTTCTTTATCACCTCCGATTATTGAATGGCCATGTGCACCATCAGTTGATGAAGTTGTTGCGTTATCGGTCCACTCCATAGTGTTATAGGCTGCGAAACCTGAGGCCCCATAGGCTGCATGATGGTTAGTTTGCGGAACCAATGTTCTGTTATGAGTATGTGCCCCGTCTTCTGATATGGCTAAGGCTGTCGGAGTGCCTGTTGCATAAAATTCCGCAGAACCAATCATATCACCTGTATTACCTCCCGTATTAATAGCAAAACGGTTTGCAGCATCCGGGTCGCGGCCTGTTAAGTGGCTGGTGCCTCTTAAAAAGTAACCTCTGAGTTCAGGCACATTAAATACTGTTATACCGTCACCTCCGTAATTGTATAAAATAGCGTCGTTTAAATTTTGATATGAACTAACTGCACAAGCGGCTCCGTCACATTTTAACCACCATAATGTATCCGGTATTATTTCGCGGCCTCCATACCCTATAACTGTGCCA
>DATHNK010000164.1:0-2315 GCA_035486075.1 Bacteroidia bacterium | reverse complement strand
CGAATGAGCAAAACATAGGTGCGTTGATGTATCATTTCAATAAATGGAATTATGATTTTCAACTCTTTTCAGGTGTTTATCACCAGGACTATACAGGCGGATTGGGCTGGGCCGGAAATATAGCCAATGCCGGATTCAAGGGGGAAGTGTCTTACTTTACACCCTATCAACATTTTTTCGACAGTGCAACTATCGCCGCATCTCTGTCATTCGATTACGGCTTTCAAAACGGAATTTATGTACTTGTCTCAGGGTTATATAACAATGTGGGAAATGACAGCATTCTCAATATTGCCAGCCTGACGACAGAATCACTTTCAGCAAAAAATATATTTCCTTTTAAATATACAGTTTTTGCAGAGATATCCTATTCCTTTACGCCTATTTTTAAAGCCTCTCTCGGCGGGATGTATTCTCCCTCGGGTAATTCCATTATTATTTTGCCAACGGTTACTTATTCCATCTCCGATAATTGGGTGCTTGATTTGATAGGCCAATCCTTCTTTTCGCAGCAAGGTGGTAACTACCGTCCGCTTGGCACCGGCGTTTATATGCGCATCAAGTGGGGTTTTTAGCCGCTAATCTTACTGCAAATATCTTCCCTTTTCCGTGGAATCCTCAGGTTTTATAGGGGTACTGGCATGTATACGCGGATGCTCCCATACATTGTTAAAGATAGTTAAAACGAGCTGATAGAGGGCTAAAAATAAATCACCTCTATTTTATCGGATTTGTTTTATATTAATATTGCATTACGGATATTACAATATATCTGAAACTCCTGATGAAAAAAATACTTCCCTCCCTGATCTTATTGTTTTTTGTTGTCACAGATCTTTTCTCCCAACAAGCCGATCCCTTTTATAAAGAGGATTGGAACAGGGTAACCGATTACGCCAAAAAGAATCTTATGCGGTCCGCATTTAACAAAACAGACAGTATTTACCATAAGGCGAAAAAAGCGAATAATACTCCCGAGGTTGTCAAGGCGCTCATTAATATGATGAATTATGACTACAACGTGTCTGATTCCGCCAATGAAAAGTGGATATACAGGCTGCAGAAGGAAATTAAAACGGCGCAATTTCCCGAAAAGCAATTGCTTTCATCGCTGCTCGCGGAAATGTACTGGAGTTATTATGAGAGAAACCGCTACCGGTTCTATAATCGCACCCAGACGGTTAATTTCAACAATGGTGATATAAGTACCTGGGATGTTACGAAAATAATCAATGAAGCCATACTGAATTACAGATCCTCATTGGAAGATGCGGACAGCCTTGAAAAAATAGACATCGGCGAATTTGATGTGGATCTGATAAAAGGTAATTCCCGTTATCTGCGGCCAACCCTGTACGATTTCCTGGCACACAGGGCGCTCAGTTTTTTTGAAAGCAGCGAACCGGAAATTACCAGGCCCGCCGTTCAGTTCAATTTGAATGACTCATCTTATTTAGCAAATTATACTGAATTCGTTAAAATAAATTGCCATACGGATGATTCGCTTTCTGTACAGTTCTATGCCATTAAAACGTGGCAGCAAATCCTTGCATTCCATGCCAATGGAAATGCGCAAAAAGATATAGCCCCTATTATCGATGCGGATATTGAACGGCTCAACTATGTTCATCTTTCAGCGGTAAACATAATTAACAGGGACAGTTTGTATATACAGGCCATGCGAGTTCTGAAAGCGAAATTCATTTCTGATTCAGCCTCCACCGAAGTGGATTACCAGATAGCGTATTTTTATTATCAGCATTCAGCCTATAATGCGGCTTTGCCCAATGAAAGCAGGTGGTTCAGGAAAAAAGCATTAGCTATATGCGAGGAGACAATTAAGCGTTTCCCGGGCTCTTTCGGAGCGAGGGAATGCCAGCAACTGGAAGTAGAAATAGAATCAAAATTTACTACGTTTTCCTTACCCCAGGTGAATATCCCCGATAAACCTTTTACCGCTTTGTTGCAGTTCCAGAATATAGATAAAGCATATATCCGCATCATAAAAGTGGACCCGGAGAAATATGAAAATGAGAATTGGGTATCGTATGGCGGAATACTGCCACAAGCATGGACTACCGCCACTCCCGTGAAGGAATGGTCAGTGGATCTGCCTAAAGAGACCGATTACCAGGATCACTCTGTGGAATTAAAAATGCCGGCTCTTCCAACAGGATTTTATATCGTGCTGGTTTCTCCGGGTGAAAAATTCACCTGCGAAAAAAACATTGTTGCCTACAGGCATTGCTGGGTGAGTAATATCAGCTATGTGGTGCGTACACTTACAGACGGAAGCCGTGAATTTACAGTGCTAG
>DATHNK010000163.1:0-2992 GCA_035486075.1 Bacteroidia bacterium | reverse complement strand
AGGAAATAGCAGCAGCCCTAAATATTTTCCAAGTACAAACCATTCAGTAGCTACTTTTTGCAAATGGGTGGCATAGATATACGGATTAGCGAGTATATCCTGACTTGGAGGAGGACTGTGGAAGCCAACTGCATTATACCTTAACAGAAGATAAACCACCATTACCCCCAAATAAGGGATTGTAGCCATGAAAGCCGGAACCGGCATTTTGTCTTCCAACAAATAAAACAGGAATGGAATAAAAAATATAAGTGTAACAGCATATTCCTTCGCAAGCAATGCCAGAAGGAAAGAACCTGCGGCAAAGACCAATTGCTTTGTTTGTTTGCTTTGTAAATATTTCAGGCTACAGATAAAGGTGAGCATGATGAACAATATGGATAAAATTTCATCCAGGCTCTTTATATTGGCTACCACCTCCGTATGTAGTGGATGAATAGCAAACAGAAATGCGGCAACAAATGCCATATCGCCCCCCCAGGGTATCTTCTTAAATAGGAACCGTTCAAGAAAATAAAATATGGCAATTACGCATGCCATATAAGCAAGGATATTGATGAAATGCCGGAAATAAGGCAGCATATCAGAATCGCCAAAAAGTTGTTGTTCTATGGCAAAAATTATTTCAGACAAAGGACGGAACCTACCACCAGACAATTGTTGGGTTGGATCTCCACCCATATTAGTATAATAACTGGCATAGGAATCATTCGCCATAATTTTAGGAATTCCAGATAGTCCCATTTGTACATAAGCATTCCTGATGATGGTGATATTATCATCCAGCGCATATTTATTAGGGATTGAATTGGCATAAAACAAAAAGCAAACACAGCAAAGTATAATGCATTTGGTTTTATAAGGCAACGAAAAAAACAATGTTGGCTTTGCAGCCGGAACAGTTTTAACTTGTTTTTTAACAGGTGTTGCCACTATTAATTTTATTTTTTGTTTACAGGTACCAAAACAGACAACCCTTTCTTTGCCTCCGCATGATTCGGGTTAATTTGCAGGGTTTTATTCCACGCATAGTATGCCGAATCGTACTTGCCCCATGTATAATATGCCCCGCCAAGGTTATACCATAACTCCGCGTCGGTAGGATTGATTCTGATACCTTTATATATCTCCTGTGTAGCTGCGGCAAATTCATGTTTTCCACCAAGCTGGGAGCCTTTGCTGAGGTATAATCTTCCAAGCAGCATAAAATACTTTTGCAGGTCAGGGTAATCCGGATAGGCGACCCGAACTATTTTCCAATACACTTCAGCGCTATCCGGCATTTGGAGTTCATAAAAAGCGTCACCCAAATTTAAATAACTGCTAACATAAGGGGTTCTTTTGTGCAGGTAAATTGATTTACGCAAGTATACAATAGCTGTATCCAGTTTACCTTTCTTTTTTAAACTATCAGTTGAGTGCTGCGCCATATCAATAAAACGGGCACCGGCATTTCCATTCAGCATAATACTATTCGTACCTACAGTTACGTCATGTGTAAAGAGTGTAATGTCATTTTTCCATTTCAAATTTCTTGCCATGGTTTCATATCCGCAAACAATCACCAGTACAGAAGTTACGGCAAAAAGAAAATTCCTTTTCATGCTGATATCCCATTTCTTCACCAGTTCGAAAATGCCGTAGGAAACCAATATTACAAACCCGAGTGACGAGTGAAAAATAAGACGCTCGCCCATAGTTGCGCCAATGTCCATAACCAAATTGGAAACAAGTGCAAGGCAAAGCAGGTAAAAGAAAACAGCAAATGCCAATACATTCCGTTTTATTAAAAGCCAGACACCCCAACAACCAAATGCAAGGTAAAAAAGTATAGTAGCAATTACAGATATATCAGTGAAATTCTGGTAAGGAATCATATCATAAGAATAGTCCGAAACAAGAGGATACGGCACTATCAGCATCCAGAGATATTTACCCAATACAAAAATTTCAGTCGCTATTTTTTGGGTGTGGGTTGCCAGTAAATAAGGGTTATCCAAAATCTCGTTGGTTGCTACGTGTCCATTGAAACCAACTGCTTTATACCGGAGCATCATGTATACTATAAATACTCCCCAATAAGCTAAACTTCCGGTAATAATTTCGCCTATGCTTTTATTCCTGAGTAGGTAAAACAGCATGGGTATAAGCATCACCAGCATAATGGCATACTCCTTAGCTAACAGAGACAGGAAAAATGATATGAGGCCAATAATAAGGTCTTTGGGTTGCTTTGAATCTATATACCTCAGGCTGAATATAAAGGTCAGACAAACGAACAAGATGGAAAGTATTTCATCCAGGCTTTTTACGTTTGCAACAACCTCTGTATGCATGGGATGTATAGCAAAGAGAACAGCGGCAAAGAAAGCCATATCCTCCCCGTATTTAAATTTCTTCAGAAGATATTTACTCAAGAAATAGAATATTGCTATTACCGCCAAAATATAGCATATCACACTGAAAATATGCCTTTGCGCGGCAATGCTATTAGTGGAAGATTCTCCGAAGATGGCATGTTCAATAGCGAATATAACTTCCGATAATGGACGATAACGGCCACCCGAAAGTTGCTGTCCTGCGTTCATCTCTTTGTAGTAACTATCGTAAGCATCGGTGGTCATTATTTTTCCAATGCCGCCGAACCCATTCTGCACATACATGTTTTTCTCAATCACAATGCCGTCATCCAGGCAATATTCATTCCCAAAGGTATCGGCATACAGAATAAAACTGAGTACAGCCAATATGATAAGTTTAACATTAAAAGTAAACGGGAAAACAGAAACAACAGGTGTCGAGGGAGCCGCCTGAGTTACTTTAGGCTTTTGAGAAACGGGCTTTTGTACCGATTTTTTATTCGCCATTCTTAATACACCAGTTTAAATTGCAACCTGTTGGCTGTACCCCTGTAATTCTTGCGGATATTTTTGTCAAGCATGGCGATGTCTTTATATTGCTGAAACATTTCTATCAGTACCATATCGAATGC
>DATHNK010000162.1:0-4334 GCA_035486075.1 Bacteroidia bacterium | reverse complement strand
GGGGAGGACGCGGGAGATTCCATTCCTATTGATTCCATAATAGAAGTAAGATCAGAAATTGAAGTACAGCATATTGAAGCCGGCAACCGGTATGATATCACCTTACAGGTGAAAGATGATGAAGGAAAAATACTTTTCACTACTAGTTCAGGATGGCACGATGATGCTATAATAATGCAGGGGCGACAGTTTATAACATGTATAATTCCCCCTGATTTATTTAATACCGGAACTTTTTACATCAACCTGCTGATAGTTGAAAACAGAAGAACAATATTATTCATAGAACAGGACATTACAAAACTTTTGTTAATAGATTCGCAGCTAACACTGGGTAAATGGATGGGAAGAACACCCGGTTTCATGAAACCTTTATTTAAATGGACCGCTGAAGCAACTCCGAAAAATTAATTACAGAAAGCCCTTAAAAACTGAAAGATTGATAAACGTAACCAAGACATATTTGCCACCGCAGGAAGAATATTCCAAATACCTGGACAGAATCTGGAAAACTTCCTGGGTCACCAACAATGGCCCTATATTGAAGGAACTGGAAGAAGCGCTGAAAAAGGAACTGGGTGTAAAACACCTTTTCTTTATGTCTAACGGTACGGTTGTATTGCAGATTGCTTTGAAAGCCCTGGGGCTTACTAAAGAAATTATTACGACACCATTTTCTTATGTTGCTACCACAACTGCCATTTTATGGGAAAACTGCAAACCTGTTTTTGTAGATATAGATAAGAACACACTATGTATCGATCCCGACCTGATTGAACAAAGTATTACAGAAAACACCCAAGCCATTTTAGCCACCCATGTTTATGGCATTCCATGCGATGTGGAGAAGATCGAACAAATTGCAAAAAAACATAACCTGAAGGTTATTTATGATGCTGCACATGCTTTTGGAACCATATACAAAGGCAAGCCCCTTGCAAGTTATGGAGATGTTTCCACGTTGAGTTTCCATGCAACCAAGCTTTTCCATACTATTGAAGGTGGCGCTATCATTACCAATGACGATGCCCTTGCCGCAAAAATTAAATTGTTCCGCAGTTTTGGGCACGTGGGTGATGAATACTTTTCCATTGGTATTAATGGAAAGAATTCTGAGTTCCATGCAGCCATGGGTTTGTGTGTGCTTCCAAAAGTCCAGAGTTTTATTGATAGCCGGAAAGTATTAGCGGATATGTATATGGAGCTTTTATCAGGTACAGAAATTTCCAATCCCTTAGTTCCTCCTGATACTATTTATAACTATGGCTACTACCCCATTATTCTTAAAAGCGAAGAATTATTACTAAAAGTAAAAGAAGGACTCTTAAAAAATGACATAGTTCCCAGGAGATATTTTTATCCTTCTTTGAATAAATTACCGTACCTTACCGGGGCTGCTTGTCCCGTTAGTGAAGATATCGCCAGCCGGGTGTTATGCCTTCCATTTTACCAGGAATTATTACCTGAAGAAGTTGTTAAAATTGTTTCTATAATCAAGCCTATCCTTGCCAGCCATAATTGATACTCCTGTTTTTATTTTAGGGAACCCGAGGTCTGGGACATCCTTATTGCGCTTAATGATAAGTTCTCATTCCAAAATTTCAATCCCGCCGGAATCAGGGTTTTTGGTGTGGTGGTATGAAAAATATAAGGATTGGTCAAAACAGGATTCATCAGATGAAGCCAAAATAGATAAGTATCTGGCTGATTTGAAAACCTCCAAGAAAATTGAAACCTGGAATCTTGATTATGTCCGGATGAAAAACCTTATTCTGGCTGAACAGCCTGCTAATTATGCTGAATTGAGTTCATTGGTTTACTATTCGTACTCCTTGATCAGGAATAAAAATATTTCCATTTGGGGTGATAAGAACAATTACTACATCGCCCATTTACAGGAACTAAAAGAAATTTACCCCAATGCCTTTTTTATACATATTATTAGAGATGGGCGTGATGTGGCCTGTTCATACTTGAATATTGCACAACTGGATTCTTCCTCGCCTTACAAGCCCAAACTTCCTTATGAAATTGCACAAATTGCCCATGAATGGTCAGGGAACAATTTAAAGATCAGGAATTTTATGGAATGGCTTGAGCCCGAAAAAAAGCTAACCGTTAAATACGAAGATCTTATTGAGTCTCCTGCCGATCACTTGCAATCTGTTTGCAAATTCTTAGCTTTGCCTTATGAGGAGGCCATGATGAATTTCCATAATACAGAAAAAGAGCCGGAAGCCTTTATTGACTGGAAGAAGAAGACAATGGAAAAACCTGACCCTACAAACAAAAACATGTATTTGAATTTCTTAACTCACGCGGAAATTGGTTTATTCAACCAACATGCTGCGGATGTATTGAATTTGTATGGATACTCCGTTTAAAGTTAGTGTACGCCTCATCTGTTATAACCATGAGCAGTTTATTGCCCAGGCAATAGAAGGGGTACTCGCTCAAAAAGCCAATTTCCCTATTGAATTAATAATCGGAGATGATTTTTCTACAGACAATACATTAAAAATAATAAAGCAGTATTCTAGTACACCTACTGTGGAGGTAATAATTTTAGACCGGCAGAAAGGCGACGATTATTGGACAAACAGGCAAAAACTTGGCAGGCTTTATAACAACACAGATACCTATTACCGTTGTACGGGCAAATATATAGCCCTGTTAGACGGTGATGATTACTGGATTGACCCGCTTAAACTGCAAAAGCAAGTAGATTTTTTAGAATCACACCCTGACTTTGCCATTTGTTTCCATAACATTAACAAATGCTGGGTCGACAAAAAAGGAGCAATGACAATAACCGATGCTCCTAATATTGCACGTGAGGTAAGCACCTTTGAAAATTTATGTGAGGAAGGTTCTTTTATACAAACATCATCAGTTCTTTTCAGGAACGGGCTTTTTAAGAAATTTCCGGATTGGTATCTGGAGTCTCCTTATGGTGATTGGCCATTATATTTGCTATTGGCAGAACACGGAAAAATTGAAAAGTTGCCAGAGATATTGTCCACACACCGTGAACACAGCGACGGAATATTCAACCAAAGTTTTCGTGGTGGAGCATTTGGAGTAAAAGCACTTAAAATGATCAAGATCTTGGACAAGCATTACCATTATAAGTATACTAAGCAGCTACATCCGCACGATAGGATAGTTACACTTACAAACATGGCGCTGAAATATTCCAAAAATTCTAAAAAGTACTTTCAGTCCCTGTATTATGCATACCGATTAATGGTATTAAGGAGCAAGGACACCAAACTAACACCGGGTAATATTAAGAAACTATTTAATTTCTTATTTCTGAATTTAGGTCTGAAAAAGCATCAGCCTTAATTAGTCCAGGTAACGGACATACACATCCCCAAAATCCTTCATTCCATTCCGGAAAGATTCTGTATTAAAAGAAGCCATAAATTCTTCAAACTTCATCCATTCTTTTAATTCAAACTCCATCGATTCACCTACGGAATAGTTAACAACGATAGGGGCAATAGCATTTAATTTTTCCAGAATCCGTGCCAGATTATCTGCGAACTCCGGCAAAATATATTCAAAAGAAATAAACTTTACTTTTTTAGTTAATCCTTTAAAAACCTGTTCTTCATAGCCCTCCACATCCACTTTAATAAACTTAGGTGAGCCATATTTAGCTATCAAATCATCCAGCGTAATAAGGTTAACCTTGATGGTTTTGTCCCACGAACTTTTACTGAATCTGCCGGACTGCCTGGTTTTATTTATAAAATCATCGGAAAACGTGGATAGTATGGACCAACTGGAAATATGAAAATCCAATACGCCTTTGCTGGCACCTACTCCAACATTTTCTATGGTTATTTTATCTTTATATTTTTTTCGTAGATATTTAACACACTCAGGTTGAGGCTCAATAGCAACTACTTTGCATTCATTCCGGTATAACGGCTCAATTCTGTTGCCATAATTAGCGCCTATATCAAAAACAAGGTCATTTTTTCCGGCAAACCCACTATAGAATTTTCTGCGCTTCTCAATAATATGTTCCGGATCAACCGTAATAGGAGCCTTTTTTAGCTTTCTGCGTATGGATTCCGGTACTATTTTCTTTATTAAAGATTTCAACGTGTCTGTTTTTGCACAAAAGTACGGATTTAAGAATACCTGCGCTATGTGTTTCTTTTTAGATTATTATACAGACTTAATTTTATGTAATTCACTCTTTTAAGCATGTATAAAAGCCTAAAAATTAACAGGATGTATCTGGTCACGCTCAAATTAAATTTTAATGATAATTTTACCCCCTGTATTAAGCCTATACATCAACTAATCGAGATTAAAGC
>DATHNK010000161.1:0-6515 GCA_035486075.1 Bacteroidia bacterium | reverse complement strand
CCACAAATTTCCTCGAATATTTCATAAATGTGTTCGCGTTCTTCAAACACATATATAAAGCCGGTAAGCGCTCCACTATCAACACCAATAACACTGTTGCACACCACATGGTCCGCAATACGCGACAGTTCCATAATGATGATGCGCATGTATTCTACCCTCTTGGGCAATTTAGCATTTATCAGTTTTTCTACCGTCATGTGCCAGCCCATATTGTTGATGGGTGACGAGCAATAATTCAGACGGTCCGTGATAGGAGTGATCTGATTATAGGGGCGGTGTTCTGAAAGTTTTTCAAAAGCCCGATGTATGTATCCAATGGTAGGTTCTGAGTCCACAATAATTTCCCCGTCCATTTTCAATATGTTCTGGAACACCCCGTGTGTGGCAGGATGTGTAGGGCCCAGGTTGAGAATGGAATATTCCTTCTCTTCCAGCTTTTCAGCAGTAACCACAGGGGTTTCCGCTATATCTTTATTATTCTTGCCGTTTTTCACTTTATAAACTTTCTGTTTTATAAACTGTTGTTATCTGCCGAACATAGCGTCGTTCTTATCTTCACGGTTCTGATCCTCCAGCGGAAATTCCTTACGCAGCGGGAACCCTACCATATCTTCCACATTTAAAATACGTTTCATATTCGGATGTCCTTTGAATACTATTCCGAAGAAGTCGTAGGTCTCACGTTCCATCCAGTTGGCAGCCGAGAATACCGTTGTAAGTGTTGGCACTACTGCATCGTTCACATCAAAAAATATACGGAGGCGTATCCTCCAGTTCTTGGGCAGATTATGCAAGTGGTAGATCACGCCAAGTTCCTGTCCTTTGCTATTGGGGAAGTGGATACCGCATAGGTCGGTCAGGAAACGGAATTCCATTTCCGGATCATCGTAGAGGTATTTGATAACATCTACTATACTATTCTTTTTGATGGTGAATACCGGGAAATCCCGCATCATTTCGGCTGAGAGGATGGCCTCGCCAAAGTTCTCCCGCAATTTAATTTCTACCGATGTCAATAATTCCTGCTCTTCCATAACTTATTCAATACCGTATTTGGTAAGCAAATCCTTGTATTCGGGCCGGCTCCTTCTTCTCAACGATTCATTCTTTATCAGTTCCTGGATTTTTACAATGCCATCTAAAACCTGCTCGGGGCGCGGAGGACAACCGGGGACATACACATCCACCGGAATGATTCTATCGATGCCTTGAAGTACGCTATATGTATCGAATATGCCGCCGCTCGAGGCACATGCCCCCATAGACAGCACCCAGCGTGGTTCTGCCATTTGGGTGTAAACTTGTTTTAAGATAGGACCCATTTTTTTAGCTATGGTTCCCATCACCATTAAAAGGTCGGCCTGTCGCGGCGAGAAGCTTAAACGCTCTGCCCCGAAACGGCCCATATCATAGTGCGCGGCCATAGTAGCCATAAATTCAATACCGCAGCAGGAGGTGGCAAAAGGCAACGGCCAGATAGAGTTAGCGCGGGCTATACCGATCACCCTGTCTAATCGGGTAGCGAAGAACCCCGGCCCTTCAATACCGGGAGGAGCTCCTACCAGTTCTATATTGCTTTTTTCTGAAACTTCAGTTGCCATATTACTTTCTACTTTATAAACTCTGTTTAATCAGTGTCCCACTTAAGTGCTCCTTTTTTGAGTATGTAAAAGAATCCTATAAGGATAACTGCCATATAAGATATCATCTCCCAAAAGCCTGCCATTCCTAAGGAGCGGAAGTCAACAGCCCAGGGGTAGAGGAAAATAACCTCCACATCGAAGAGTACGAATAGGATAGCTGCTAAAAAATATTTTACAGAGAAGGGTATGCGGGCGTTTCCTTGTGCTTCTATACCGCACTCAAAGGTGTCGAGCTTTATTTTGCCCTTGCGCTTGGGGCCGAGTATGTTCGACACGAACATAGTAGTTACTACAAAGCCCCCTGCTACCAATACAGTGATGGCTATCGGGAGGTAATCTATAGGTCCGTCGGATGAGTACATACTTATGCTTGTTAATTGCAAGGCAAAGTTAAGCATATTTGGCATGGTACAAAATAAATATTCGATTGGGGCTGATACCTCACTACTGAGACTAAGAGAACTCAGATCTTTAGGGATATTTTAGGGTGTTTATATCTTAAAAATAACAGTGGGTTAACAGTAAGGAAGGCTGGAAATACAGTAAATCTACAGTAAAATAACAGTAAGTGCAATTTTAAGTGTTTTGATTATGAGGCGTATATACGTTTTGCGACTGTTAAATACAGTGATTTACAGTGGGAGCAGTGTTTATAAGTTTCCTGTATCATGTTTTGATTGCACATAGGGATTCTATTTTATAATGTAAAGATAGTGTACGAAAAAGTGGATTTCTGCAAAGTCATTGACTTTGCAGAAAGATGATAAATTTTTGTTATGCCTAAATACAATTTCACGCAAAGCCCGCAAAGAAAATACACGCAAAGATAGATGCTGTTACTTTGAAATTAACAGTGATAACAGTGGCGAAAATACCATGAATAAATGGGACCGAATGAATGGTAGTCGGAGTCCGACCGGCAAATATTTTAAACTAATTGCTCCTCTTCCTTCCACTTTTTAATTAGCTCCAATTGCCTTTTCAGCCAGTCGTCGAGGTTTTTATACCAATCTATATGAGGGCTCCATTCTTTGCATTCAAGGCATTGTGTATCGTTCCATTGTTTTTTGCAGTTGGGGCAGCGTCCGCCGGTATCAAAGGTGTTCCATACTTGATTACAGGTGCAACGCCATAGAGAAGTCTCTAAAGGCTCCCAATTACATTTCGGGCATCGGATGATTACTTGCATGGGGCAAAAATAGGGAAATGCTTTTTACCACTAAGTTCACAGGTTCACTAAGAATACCCTTTACTACTTCTTCATACAATCCGGAAAGGAAACTATCAGCACGGTTGTATTTTCACCTTTCGATTCCGTAATTTCCATATTCCATGAGTTGGTTGCCTGCTGCAACGTATAATAACTGCCATCGGCTCTTGTAAATTTGCACACACATTTCCTCACTTTCACATCCGGATAATTGTGTTTAAAAATTGATTTTACCCATTTAGTCAGGGAGTCACTTGGGTAGGTTATAGAACTGTTGGAGGGGTTTTTGATCCAGCAAAAAACAGATGAAACATACTCGGTATAGGTATCATCGGAATATAAATGCGCATAAGCATAATATTTCCCACTGCTGTCTGTCTGGGCGATTACAGAACCCGAGGAGGTCAAAAGCACAAAGGCAGATAAGGTTAAAATTACATTTTTCAGTTTCATTTTTCCAGGGTTTATAATATCTGCATTTCCAAGACAGGTGAAAATACGAAGTTAGGTTATTTAATCCTTGTAGGGGTCGACCCGTGTGTCGACCCTGTTAATATCTGACGTGCGTCGACCTTGTTCATATCCGACGTATCGCCATTAAAATTAAACCGCGCTTTACCAAACAGGGTCGACACGCGGGTCGACCCCTACCGTACCACCAACTGCACTGTATACCTGCTTCTTTGTTCCAACAAAACATTCCTGTTTTTGGTAATGCGGTCAATGGTGGGTTGGTCATAATAACGTATGGTAAATAATTCTACATTATCGTTATAAAGTACGCGGTAATTATTACGCAATTCATCTAATAATCCGGTAGGGGTTGACCCCTGTGTCAACCCAAATACATTCCCATCAATACACACCGAAAAATTAATAGCGGAATGTTGCATCATATTCACCTTTACATGGTGCTTGGCAAAGCAATCAAAAATAAGGCTGAGGTTTTCCTCGGCAATGAATGAGAAATCTTTTGGAGAGAGTGAGAGCAATACTTGGTCGGTCTTGGAGATAAAACAGGGAACTGGTAGGGGAGTAGTGTCGTTATCAATTATAGTTCCGCTGGCAGTATAGTCGCCAAAGGGTTTAACAAAAAGGGGGATATTTTTATTTTGTAATGGTTTAATGGTCTTGGGGTGGATTACGGTTGCGCCATAGTATGCCAATTCAATGGCATCCTGGTAACTGAGGTGGTCGAGCTTAACTGTATTCTCAAATTTCTTGGGGTCTGCATTCAGCACACCGGGCACATCTTTCCAAATGGTTACCGATTCAGCATCGGTGCAATAAGCAACAATAGCTGCCGTATAATCGGAGCCTTCACGGCCCAATGTAACAGGGTGCTGCGTATCCGACTTACCTATGAAGCCCTGTATAACTACAATTCGGTTTTGCTTAACAGACTTTAAAATTTGTGCCTTTATTTGCTTTTGAGTTTTCTCAAAATCTACTTTAGCATCGCGGTGGGTGTCATCGGTCATTATTACGTTACGGGCATCAATCCATTCATTGGTAATTCCTTCTCCCTTCAAGTATCCGCTTATTATATGGGTTGACATAATTTCGCCCATAGATACAATGTAATCGTAACGCTCATCGTAATTTTCGCTGTTGAACTCCTGCACAAAAACCCGTAACTCACGGAAGTCACGTTCCAATTCTACATTCACAGAATGCCAAAAGGGCAGTTTAACGGCACGGGCTAAAGCATTGTGGTAAGCTTCAATTTCGCCGAGCAGTTTTTCGGTGGTAACCGCATCTAAAATCGGGACGAGCTTTTCAAGGGCATTGGTGGTTTTTCCCATAGCCGACACCACAACAATAACATCGCCTTCTGTAGCCAATAAAATATCAGCTACCCTTTTCAAACCTTCCACATCTTTTACCGATGCGCCACCAAATTTATAGACTTTCATGTTTTTGTACTCACCCCCTGGCCCCCTCTCTACCAAGTAGAGAGGGGGTGACGCAGGAATATTTAACTGTTAAAATTCATTTTATGTTTGGTACTCATCTCATTGTACCCTCTCTATTAATAGAGAGGGGCGAAGGGGTGAGTATTAAACCGCGTTAATTTGTTTCTCATACAATGTACAATTCACCCATTCATCCGTAAAAACAGTGTTGTATTTTTTATAAAACTGAATGGCTGGTTCGTTCCAATCTAATACTTGCCAATCTATCTTACGGACACCCATTTCCTTACCGGCTTTCACTACCTCTTCAAAAAGTTTACCACCTATGCCATAGCGCCTGTATTTTTCATTCACTATTATATCATCCAGGTAGATAGCTTTTCCTTTCCAGGTAGAATATTTGATGTAATAAAGAGCCATACCTACTATAACACCCTCCATTTCACATACAAAAGCGCTATAAATGGCATTGGGGCCGAAACCATCGGCTTCCACTTCTTCCAGGGTTACTTCCACGGCATCGGGAGCCTTTTCATAGGTTGCCAGTTCCTTTACCAGCCTTAAAATATCGGCTGCATCAGCCTTAACCGCTTTACGTATAGTGTAGTTCATAGATAGGTTTTAGTACTCACCCCCTATCCCCCTCTCTACCAAGTAGAGAGGGGGATAGAGGCATATTCATTATTTTTATAATTTGATTTTGGTTGTAACATTCTGTTCATCATTTCATAACCTAATCTTCGCTTCCCCCCTCTCTATTTATAGAGAGGGGCCGGGGGTGAGTAGTTAAACCCCAAAAATACCTATATTTGCCGTCCAAAAATTTTGAATTAGCCAAATCATGGAAAAAGTTAAAACATTAGGAGAGTTCATCGTTGAAAAACAAGACGATTTTTTATATTCGAAAGGAGAGCTTACAAGGCTGCTGAGCGATATTGCAATTGCGGGTAAAATTGTTCACCGTGAAGTAAACAAGGCGGGCCTTGCCGGTATACTCGGCGAAACCGGAGAAAAGAATGTTCAGGGTGAAAATGTAAAGAAGCTGGATATATATGCCAATGAACAATTTATAGCTGCATTGAGCGTGGGTGGTGAGGTTTGCGCTATTGCTTCGGAAGAAAACGAAGAAATTATTACAGTCGATAATGCTGTATCCAAGGGAGCAAAATATGTGGTTGCTATGGATCCGCTGGATGGTTCATCGAATATTGATGTGAATGTATCTGTAGGAACCATATTTTCAATTTACCGCAGGGTTAGTTTGTCCGGCCCGGGCAAACTGGAAGATTTTTTGCAAGCCGGAACTGAGCAGGTGGCTGCCGGATACATTATTTATGGTTCATCTACTATGATGGTATATACAACCGGTAAAGGTGTAAATGGTTTTACACTGGATCCATCCATTGGGGAGTTTTGCCTCTCACATCCTAATATGCAAATGGCTAAGAAAGGAAAGACATATTCCATTAATGAGGGGAACTATGTCCATTTTCCGGAAGGCGTGAAGAAATTTATAAAATTTTGCCAGGAAGAAGATGCTGCTACAGGCCGTCCGTTCTCTTCGCGTTATATTGGATCTGCTGTTGCCGATGTTCACCGTAACCTTATTACAGGTGGTGTGTTTTTATATCCCACCACTTCAGCCTCTCCAAAAGGCAAGTTGAGATTGGTGTATGAATGCAATCCGCTGGCATTTATTGTGGAGCAGGCAGGTGGTAAAGCTACCAGCGGCACCAAACGTAT
>DATHNK010000160.1:0-10900 GCA_035486075.1 Bacteroidia bacterium | reverse complement strand
CCGGCATGAAGAGCCAGGAAGCAGCCATCAGCGACAATATGCTGATCACTATGAAAAATGACGCACTTGGTTTATCGGAAGTAGTTGTTACCGCATTGGGTATTCCGGTAGAGAAAAAATCACTGGGAACAGCCACTCAGGTTGTTGGCGGCGACGAGGTAAATACCTCCGGAACAAGCAATGTAATGAATGAACTGGAAGGTAAAGTATCGGGCCTCACCGTTATAAGTAGTGCCGGAGACCCGGGCGCAGGAACTTTTATGAACCTTCGGGGTATAACTTCCTTAACCGGAAATAACCAACCCCTTATGGTAGTGGATGGTGTCCCGATAGATAACTCTATAAACGTTTACGATCCTACCAATGCAGGCTTCCAGGCATCTGGCGCAAATGGTAATTTAACAGGTGCTGCTCAGCCTACCAACCGCGGGTTGGATATTAACCCGAGCGATATTGAATCTATAACCGTTCTGAAAGGCCCTGCTGCAACTGCATTGTATGGTATTCAGGCTGCCAGCGGAGCACTTATTATAACCACCAAAAAAGGCGGCAAGCATCATGCCGGTTTAGGAATTGAATTCAACAGTTCAGAAACCTGGAGCACCTATAACAAACTGCCTGATATGCAAAACACCTATGGACAAGGTACAGCAGGCTTTGGTGTACTTGGGCTTCCAGGAGCAACCCCTCAGCAAGGAGATGCCTATTATGGACCTACCAGTACTGATTTTTATGGTGTTGCCAAGAAATTTTCATGGGGGCCACCGATTGATAGCTTATACTGGACCGGGCCTCAACCTTCCAACGCTGCAAACAATTACCTCGGTTCTTATGACCCGCATGGAGCTATTGTAGAAAAAGGCGCAGCAGGATGGAATTCAGGCCTGCAACAAGTTACTCCTTACAATCCGTATGATTTTTTCCAAACAGGGGTAGCGGCAGACAATAACATATCCTTTTCGGGAGGAAGCGATAACACGAGCTTCCGTATGTCGCTCGGTAACCTTACCCAAACAGGTATAGTGCCCTTAAGCAAATATGTAAAGAATACTTTTAACATTAACGGTTCTACAGCATTAAGCAAAAGGCTTAAACTATCAGGAGGAGCCAATTATACCGAATCGGTTACCAATAAAGTTCAGCAAGGTTCCAATACATCCGGTGTAATGCTGGGTTTGTTGCGCACCCCGCCGAATTTTGACAACTCCAACGGATATGGCAATTCAGATGCAACAAACTCATCTATTTTTGAACTTCCTGATCCAACCACCTCTCAAAGAGATTACCGTGGTGGCCCGGGATATGATAACCCATTCTGGACCGTCAACCAAAATCCTTTTGTTTCAACTTTGAACAGGGTATATGGGTTTGGACAAGCTGATTACAATTTAATTAACAAGCCAAAAACAACGGTTGACCTTACCTACAGGTTGGGAGGCGATATGTACTTGCAGGACGACAAAAATGTTTATGACGTTGGTTCCAATGGAGTATTAAGCGGCGCAGGAGGAGTATATCTCACCGATTATATCAATGCACAATTAAACTCTGATCTGATTGCCACCATCAAGCATACTTTCAGCGACAATTTCAAAGCTACCGTTATATTAGGCCAGAACTACTTTAATCTGACCAATGATGTGCGTTTTTCAAACGGTACCAATTTTGTGATTCCGCATTTTCTCGATATGTCAAATTCAACCTACTTCCAGTCAGCAGAAGCTGAAGGAGGCAAACGTACATCGGCATGGTATGGAGAAGCTATCCTCGATTATAAGAGCCAGTTATTCCTGACCCTTACCGGAAGAGATGAAACGTCATCAACGCTGCCTGCAGCCAGTGATGTATTCTTCTACCCTTCAGTTAGTGGTTCATGGGTGTTCACCGAAACCTTCAAAATGTCTACCAATAAGATATTGCCTTATGGAAAATTAAGAATTTCATATGCTGATGTTGGTAAAGATGCTCCTGCTGAAGCATTACAGACTTACTACCATTCTCCAAGCATTCTGGATGGTTTTACCAGTGGCATCTCATTTCCTTATAATGGAATTTCAGGTTTTGAACTCAGTAACGATGTTACCGTATTGGGTGGCCCTACTCTCACACCTGAAAAAACCAATTCGCTTGAAGTTGGTACCGACCTCGCATTCCTGGATAACAGGATAAGCCTTAGCTTAACCTACTATTCTGAAGAAACAACCGATGGAATCTTCCAGGTTCCTATTTCTTATGCAACAGGATATGCGGCACTGAATGACAATGCTGCAGATGTAACCAATAAAGGAGAGGAAGTTACCTTAAACACTACTCCAATTAAAACAAAATCCGGTTTTCAATGGGACCTGGGTTTCAACTGGAGCCATAACCAAAATGAAGTGGTATCCTTATCACCCGGTGTAAATGAACTGTTAATCGCCGGATTCCAGAATGCTTCTATTGAAGCATTGCCCGGACAACCATTTGGAGTTATATATGGAACTGACTATGTAAAAACATCCAGCGGTCAATTACTGATCGATGATAATCCAAATGATTTGGGTTACGGAATGCCAATACCCGGTTCAGCCAGCCAGGCGCTTGGAAATACCCAACCTAAATGGATTGGCGGAATGAACAATAGTTTTACTTTTAAAGGCTTTTCTTTAGGTGTAGTATTAACTACCCGCCAGGGAGGCGATATATGGGATGGTACACAAGGTGCAATGGAATATTTCGGAACAGAAGCTGCTACGGATAACCGTAATCAGCCTGTAACCTGGGGAGGCCAACTTGGCCACCTGGATATACAAGGAAATATTGTTCATAACACTGCAACAGGAACAGCCCCCGGCCCTGGATCTTCAAATACGGTTGCCACTACTTACAGCGAATATTACTGGCAAAATGTTGGAAGTAGCTTCATAGGGCCTACATCAACTAATGTGGTTGACGGTTCTTATGTCCGCATAAGCCAAATTAGTTTCAGTTATAAACTTCCGGACAGATGGGTGAGAAAAGCACACTTTACCAATGTAACAGTTACCCTGTTTGCAAACAATCCTGTATTGTGGACCAAATACCCCGGTGTTGACCCTGAAACAAGTTTAGCCGGTCCTGCCAACGGACAAGGTTTAGATTATTTTAATAACCCTGGTGCAAAGAGTTATGGAGTAAGATTAAACTTAGGACTATAATTTCTAACACATTAAATTCTTAAAAAAAATGAGAACACTTAATAAATATATTGCGGGAATATCAACAGCTGTTGTGTTGCTTACCGCTATGTCCTGTAGTAAAGAATTTTACACGGATAAAAATAAAAACCCCAATGCTCCTAACTCTGCGTTACCCAATGTATTATTAACGCCGGTTGAAGTAAGTTTGGCTTATGCCCAGGGTGGTGATATGTCAAGATTCGCCTCTATGTTTGTGCAGCAAACTACGGGAGTATCACGCCAGTCGGCAGCTTATAATGAATATGTATTTACCAATCAGGACCCTGAAAGCTTATGGGATAATTTGTACACTGCAGCAATGTACAATGATTACAACCTGATGCAAATATGCAACAACGGTCAGTATAATGCCTATAAAGGCATAACGGAAGTGCTGATGGCTTATTCCCTGCAGATAACTGTTGATTGCTGGGGACCTATTCCTTATTCACAAGCTTTCCAGGGAGCCAATAACTTAAAACCTGCTTACGACAACGACAGAAAATTGTATGCTACAATTGATGCTTTATGCTACCAGGCAATCAACGACCTGAACAACACAGCCAATGATGCTTTGTCTCCGGGATCGGACGATGTTGTATATTTTGGCCAAACAGGCGAGTGGATTGAATTTGCACATGCAATCCTGGCACGCATATTTATCCATCAGAGTCAGACTGGAAATGGAAATGCCGCAATGGCCGATAGCGCATTGGCTCATGTAGCTCTTTCCTTTGCAAGCAATGCCGATAATGCCCAGGTAAGTTTTGGACTTGCAGCTAATAACAATGCCCCTAATTATCAGTTCTACACGCAAAGGGGTGATATAAGTTATGTGAACGGATTTTTTGGTGTGCTTTCTACCACGAACGACCCACGTAAGTTTGCTCTTATTGACAGTGCTAATCAGTCTCAGGGAAATTACCTGGATGCTTATTACCAGTTGGCTAATTCACCGGTAGAGTTTATTTGCTATGATGAAATGAATTTTATTGCAGCTGAAGCTACTATAAGAACAAACGGATCGGCAAGCGCTGCACAAAATGACTATACCAACGGTATTCAGGCAGATATTGCAAAAGTTAGCAGCAATCCGACTATTTATGGTGCAGGCAATCCAAATCCAGGCATGATGGGCGCTCCTACAACGGCCCAGATCAATGCTTACCTGGCAGAACCGGGGATAGGCACTTTGTCAGCTAATACAGATTCAGCGCTTGCCCAGGTGGCCAACCAGGAATATATTGCCTTGTATATGAATCCTGAAGCATGGGCATTATGGCGCAGGAGTACAAAAATACCGGGTTTTGCTAATGGCAGCCCTGCCCTTTTACCGGTTTCCGGACCATTCCAGTCTGATGGTATTCCAAGACGTTTCCTCTATCCTCAGAGTGAATTGAATCTGAATGGGTCAAATGTACCTTCAGCCACCGAATGGTCTCCAAGAGTTTTCTGGGACAACTAATATCAGTTGTTAATTTCTTCCGGAGATCCGGAAACAAAAAACCCCCCGGTATATGTACTGGGGGTTTTTTGTTTGTACAGAAGTTTGTACATTTGACACCTTATATACATAAAAGTGCAGGGAAAAAAATTAACCGAAGAAGAACTGGTGGCATCGTTAAAAAACGGTGACCAGGGTGCTTTGAGTTTTTTGTATGATAATTATTCAGCCGCACTGTTCGGAGTTATTATGCGTATTGTCGAATCGCAGGAAAATGCCGAGGATGTATTGCAGGAAGTATTTGTAAAGATCTGGAGAAATATTTCCTCTTATGACAGAAGCAAAGGAAAACTATATACCTGGCTTATAAATATAGCCCGCAATTCAGCCATTGACAGTATGCGGGTAAAGGACCATAAGCTTAAAAGCCAAATCCGGAGCATTGATAATTCCGTAGGTAGCATTAACAGACAACATAGTGTTTCTATGCATCCTGACCATATAGGATTAAAAACATTGGTAGATAAAATGAAACCGGAGTACAAGCTACTGATCGATAAACTCTATTTTGAAGGATACACCCAGGAAGAAGCCGCTAAAGAGTTAAATATTCCGTTGGGAACCGTTAAAACACGGATTAGGTCGGCCATTATGCAACTGCGTGAAGTATTTATCGGCGAACAGGTTATAAAATGAACATTCAGCAATACATATCATCCGGCATATTAGAATCGTATGTGCTTGGAACTGCTACCCCCGAAGAATATAAAGAGGTAGCTGAATATGCGGCGCAATATCCGGAAATTAAAAAGGAAATTGAAGAGATTGAAAAAGCAATGGCAACCTATGTTACCGAGCACAAAATTGAGCCTCCCGTAAATTTAAAAAACGCGATATTATCTAAAATTGCTGCCGAAACAAAAGGCTCCGGCGGTGCTATTGAACATAAGGTAATTAATATGAACCCGGAAGCTCCTAAAGGGGCGAATTTCTTTTACTGGTCGGTGGCAGCATCATTCCTGCTTTTAGTAAGTACCGGAGTCGCCATCTATTTTGGAGTACAGAGCAACAAGCTGGATAACTACCTCGATAATATGGCTAAAGCTAATACAGTGCTTTCAGATAGCATGCACAACATTGCTGCTAACATGTCGCAAATGGAACGTGATATGGCTATTCTAAAGGACCCTATGTATAAAATTGTTCCCCTGAAAGGCTTAAAAGTGGCTCCCGAATCTAAAGCGATGGTATGCTGGTGCCCAACAGACAAAACCGTATATGTGGAAATAGATAAACTGCCACCTGCTCCCCAAGGCATGCAATACCAGTTGTGGGCCATTGTAGATGGGAAACCCGTTAGTGAAGGGATGCTTGCCATGAGCAATGGATTGCACCGCATGAGCGATGTGGAAAATGCACAGGCTTTTGCAGTAACGCTGGAAAAAGCCGGCGGAAGCCCTACTCCTACCGGAGATATGTATGTAATGGGAACCATTTAGAGCAATAACGAATTAAAAATTATGAATTACGGAGTGTCAATTTTTAATTCGTAATTATATTAACTTCCTTTAACAAATTGACACAAACTGTAAATCAAGATTTGTCGTAACTTAAATAAATATTAAAAGCCGTAATTAGTAATTTTTAATTCGTAATTAACTATGACAAACCGACTGTTCCTATCTGCTGCAACTTTATTATTTACCTTTGTTGGGAGTATTTATGGTTGCGGAAATGCTTCCGGAAATGACCCATCAACCCTTAACCCTACAGAAACTATGAATGAATCAACGTCGACCGACACAAGCAAGCACCTCGAAACCGCCATTTTTGCAGGCGGATGCTTTTGGGGCGTGCAATATTATTTTGAAAAAGCAAAAGGAGTTACCAATACCGTTGTAGGTTACATTGGTGGCCATGTGGACAACCCTACCTACGAACAGGTATGTTCGCACAATACAGGGCATTATGAAGCCATTAAAGTGACATACGACCCCAAGCTAACCAACTACGAAGCTATGGCTAAACTCTTTTTCGATATTCACGACCCTACCCAGACCGATGGACAAGGCCCTGATATCGGAGAACAATATATGTCGGTTATATTTTATGCCGATGATACGCAAAGACAAACAGCTCAAAAACTAATCGACCAGCTTACCAAAAAGGGATTGAAAGTAGCCACACAATTAAAAAAAGCAACTACCTTTTATCCTGCTGAGGGCTACCATCAGCATCATTACGACCATGAAGGCACTACTCCCTATTGCCACAGGTTTATTGATAAGTTCAATTAGAGATAATTAGCCCCAAACCCCTAAAGGGGCTAATAATTGCAAGTCGGGCTCCGGCTCAAAGCCCCTTTAGGGGTTTGGGGCGGATGTTATTCAACTACTATCTTTTTTGTGGAAGTATACCCACCAACCGTTATATGTATCAGGTAGATTCCCGAAGCCAGATTTACTTGCTGGTTTATCGGGGAACTATTTACTGCAAATGATGCGGACTTAATAAGCCTTCCGCAAATATCATACAGCTCTATAGTTGCGTTTTTTCCAACAAACGAAGAGGAAAAATAGAGGTTAATGATATCCTTTACCGGGCTACTCACTTTTACATACTCCTCTTGGTTTATAATGTTAGAAGAACCGGTGTTGACATGCGTATTATAAGTAATTGCAAGTTCCACTGTCACCGGGTATTTATCTGAAAACTGCCATTCAGCATTAAGCACGCTGGAAGGGGCAGATAAATTCTTTCCATTGGTAACACTGTCATTAATATCTAGCCCGATACGTTTTCCATCATTGCCCAATGACTTCCATGAATTGGGGATATACTGAATATAATCATACCCATTCACAATCCAGTCGGAAAGCAGGATATGATCGAACCAGCTATAACCGCCACCCGTATTGCCACAGCTATTCGGGTTAGTTGTAGAACGGGTACAAGTAGTAAGTTCCGCAGCAGCCTGAGATGGATTGGTAGTCCAGTCAATCGGGTAAACCAATTTACTATCCGGATGAAATGGAGGATCGTAAAAGAGGAAACTGGTATCCGATGATTGTGTTAAAAGGCTATATCCCGGCTCTGAAGAATTATGCGTATTAAAATCGCCCATATAAATAAGGTTCGGAAGATGATTGAACATCTTCTTTAATGAATCCACAACAGTAGTTGCCTGCCCGTCTCTGCCTGTAGAAGAAGAGCCTGAAATGGTATGGCACAATACGGCATATAGATAAGTGGTATCATGCGTAGTATTTAAATTAGGGTCTTTATAATATAACTTGTAAAGGTCAATATCTTCTTCGCCTACGTAAAGCGTTTTCACCGTAAGGAAATTCAATTTATTCTTATTATAGAATAACACACTCATGTCGTTATCGGTAGCCTGCGAATAATCGGTAAGTGTACAATACGCAAATTTGGAACCCAACGCCTGTGAAATAATACTGTCGGCAAACCATACCGGGGATATTCCATAAGGGTCGGAGTTATTCAGTTTTATAACCTGAACCTTATCTAATCCTATTAAATCAGCATTTGTGTATGACGCGATCTTTTTAAATTGAGAATCGAGAAATTGTTGTGTGCCCTGGCAACCATCGCCGAAATGCAGTACATTTTGCACCATAACACGCAGGGTATCATTTTGAGCCTGGCATTTATTCCCGAAAGGAATAAGACAAATACTAACTGAACAAACAAAAACTAAATATATTTTTTTCATGAGATATAAAAAATTCCGCGCAAACATACAATACTAACTAATTGGTTTTATGTGTTAACAATTTCTTAATATTGGAAAGGCGGCGTTTATTCTTTATTACCTTTGTTTTATATTAAATAGAAATTATGGTAAAAGTGCCGAGCCTGCAATCATTAGCACAGGAGACAGTAAGTGTAATTAAGCGTTTCCCTTTATCAGTGCTTAGTGCAATTCTACTTACGTTTTCCTTTATGTGGCTAACCCATGAAGGATGGGATTTAAAAGATGCAGAAAAGTTCTTCCTTGCAAAACTATCCATGTGCAGTGCACTTGGATTGAGTTTGTTTATTGCCACTGCCCTTCTTTCCGAAGCTAAGGGGCATAGCAGGAATGCTAAAATTATAGTCCAGCTTATTACACTGGGGCTTATTGTTGCTTATTACTTTACCATAGATAATTATGAAAATTTTAACCTGGATTCTTTTACACGGTTCAGTTTGTATATAATTGCCACGCACTTATTCGTTGCCTTTGCAGCATTTACAGGCCCTAACCGCATCAATGGGTTCTGGCAATTCAATAAAACGCTCTTTCTGCGCGGACTTTTATCAGGACTTTATACGTGTGTTCTGTATGGTGGGATCGCCCTTGCCTTCTGGCTTCTGGACGATCTGCTCCACATTAGTATAATCTATACCAAATATGCCTATACCTGGTATTTTCTTTCAGGCATTTTAAACACATTTATTTTTCTGGGTGGTGTGCCAAAAGACCTTACCCAGCTTGAAGCAGACACCTCCTACCCCAAAGGCTTGAAAGCATTCACACAGTTTGTTTTATTGCCGCTGGTAACTTTATACTTATTAATTTTATATATTTATTTTGCTAAAATAGTTATTCACTGGAGTTTACCCAAAGGGTATATCTCATACTTGGTTATCAGCTTTTCAATAATGGGAATCCTGTCCCTGTTGCTTATTTATCCGTTGCGTAATATGGAAGAGAACAAATGGATAAAGATATTCTCGCGCTGGTTTTATGTGGCATTGTATCCACTAATAGTGTTGCTGGGCGTATCCATCTTCCATCGCATCTCGGAATATGGTATTACCGAACACCGCTACTTTATTCTTGTGCTTGCCATTTGGCTGGTATTTATCGCGGCCTATTTTCTTTTTGGCAAAAAAGAAAATATTAAAATTATACCTGTAACATTATTCCTCCTTGCAATTATTACCTCGGCCGGCCCATTGAGCGCTTTCAGTGTTTCGCACCACAGCCAGAAAAACAGGTTGGAGAAAATATTGACAGCTAACGGAATTTTAGTGAACAATAGGATTGTTAAAACCAATAAAGCAATACCGGATACTGTCAGCGATGACATCAATTCCATCCTGAGATATATGGAAAATGCCCATACTATTGACTTGCTTCAGCCCTGGTTTACACAAAACCTTGACTCTATTCATGTGGACAAGTGGGGATATGCCAATAAAACCGATTCCATAATTGCTTTCATGGGATACACGACTTCTTATCATAACAGGCATTCTTCTTCTTACTCCAGCCCAGATTATGAACTTAACTCCTCCATTTCTCAATACCGGTCATCCACCAATGTAAAAGGTTTCGACTATTATTCCAGCCTGTCCTATAGTTTTTACGGATTCAACGACTCTACAAAAATGGATACGTCGGGAGGAGAAAATTATTTTGTAGCGGACGAGGACACTTTGTACATTATTCCGTATCGGATAGGCTTTAAATACGCTTTGCAGAAACACAACAAAACCATTTCAGTACTTGAATTAGGCAAATTTGCAACGTCCCTTCATTCAAAATATGACACCAACGGCTCATATTATACCTACGTTCCTCCTGACAAACTTTATTATTCCGATACCGCAGAACAGGTAGTGTACCGCTTCAATTTCAGGCTTATAGATGTTCGTAAAACCGGAAGCATTTCTTATATTTACACAATGGAAGGTATAGTATTAAGTAAGCACTTATAGCTGTTAATTTTTCTACTTCCCTACTCGCCCTGAATCCTATTTTACCTAAAGATGATTATGCGTCCTTTAAAGGGTTATTCATAATACCGTATTATTGTAATTCCTTATGAGTATAGAAACCATAAAATTTATTTGCGGTATAATTGCCACCCTTATCGGGACCGGAAGCTTCTATCCTTATCTGCGGGATGTGTTCAAACGTAAAACCCAGCCGCATACTTACACATGGCTCATTTGGGCTATTCTTCAGGTTACGGGCGTTATGGCGATGTTTAACAATGGTGCGGGAATAGGAGCTTTATCATTAACGGTAGGCGCTTTTTTCTGTGCCTATATTTTTATACTTTCGCTAAAGTATGGCACAAAAAATATCACCACATTCGATACCCTTTGCCTGATCGGGGCATTAGCTGCAACCGCAGTTTATGTTTTTATGCACAACCCTGTTCTGTCGGTAATATTAATTACAATAATTGACTTGGTTGGGTTTTTGCCGACCATGCGTAAGGCCTACTCAGAGCCTCATTCA
>DATHNK010000159.1:0-2641 GCA_035486075.1 Bacteroidia bacterium | reverse complement strand
GTTTTACTGCCACAATAGGAGACACTGTTGAATGGGATTGGGTAAATGGCGGACATACAACAACATCACGATCAGGCCTAATTCCTGCAGGAGCTGCCACATGGAGCAACCCTATGAATAGTTCGAGCACCACTTTTCAGTATGTAATTACAGTAGCAGGAACTTACAATTACTGGTGCGCTATCCATACTACTGCAATGGAAGCGAGTTTTACTGTAACTACTACCGCTGTTCCATATGTTGAATCTTTTACAACATTAGCATCGGTTTTTCCTAATCCTGCGACCAGCCAGGTTAACTTTCATTTGAATACCTGCGCTCCAAGCAATATTTTAACCGTAATTGACATGCAGGGAAGAGTTGTTCTCAGAAAATCATTGATTGATGTGGACAACATGTTGGATATATCAGAATGGACAAAGGGTATCTATTTCTACCAGGTGAATGCTGGTACGTTATCGATGAAAGGCAAATTTGAAGTTGAGTAACCTTTACTTTTCTTTGTAAAAATGAATTAATATGTCCTGCACACTGCCGGGTTCCTGGAATCCGGCACGCAGGCTATATTTAAACCCTTGGGTTTCAAATTTTGTTAAAAACCCCGGCAACTTTTGCGAATTGTTATTCAGGTTGTGATGATATTCAATAATATATTCATCTACCTTACCAAGTGTTCCTGATTCAATCAATTCATCTATAATAGCGGTTTCAGAGCCCTCTACATCCATTTTAACAAGATTTACAATTCCACTTTCTTTTATAAAACCGGATAATTTAACCGAAGGAACTTTAATTTCGGTTGCCACTCCCCTACCTTTCAATGCAGAATTGATAAGTCCGTTCTCATCTTCTGTTATAAAGAATGAAATCTCTCCTTCATTTGCAGCCAAGGCTTTGTTATAAATAGTTACGCCTTCAATTTTATTGCCTGTAATATTCTTTTCTAAGAGCATAAAGGTTGGAGTATATGCTTCAAAACATATTATTTGAGATTCCGGAAACAGCCGCTTAAAATAAAGGGTTGCACACCCAATATTGGCACCGCAATCTATTATTAAAGGTTTTGAGTAGGTTGCATACTTAGGCTTATATTCATGCAGAATAAAAATCTCCTTAAACAGATAGAGTAAGCCATTATAAGATGAACCATGGATTTTATACCCAAATATTTTAATGTCGCAACCCGAACTCTTTTTCCCGTTAAACCGTATTTTAAAATGCAATTTTAAAACCAGCCAAAATGCAGATAGCTTTTCTGCGGAGGTTTTCCCGGCATTGCCGGATATGGTGAGATTTCCGATAAGGTTAGCTAACATACAAAATATAGTAAAGAATGGGGAATATTCATCATGGGGGTTAAAGCCGTAAACTTAGCTAAAAAAAATGGTGCTTAATTATAACTCCTTTATAAAATGTTCCTACATTAGCCTTTCACTTTGTTAAAAAGGAGTATACAACCACATGAATAAAAGCCGGCTTGAAGCCTTTAGCGATGGTATGTTTGCCATTATTATGACCATAATGGTGCTTGATTTGAAAGTGCCGCATGGTGGAACAATTAAAGACCTACAACCTGTTTTGCCTTCCCTGTTTTGCTATATGCAGAGTTTTTTGTTTGCGGGTGTTTATTGGAGCAATCATCACCATTTAATACATACCGTTAAAAAAGTAACAGGGCCAATCATTGTGGCTAATCTGGGTTTGTTGTTCTGGCTCTCACTTATCCCATTTGTTACAGGCTGGGTGGCGGAATGTGATTTTGCACCACAGGCAGTGGCCGTCTATTCGGCATTGCTGGCCATGCCCGGTTTTTTCTGGACAATTCTAATGACCATCATTAAAAAAAACAACCCGTGGAGTGAACGTATGCAAGCAGCCATGAAACGCCAGGAAAAGAAAGGGTACTTATCATTATTCCTTTATTTATCAGGTATACCTCTGGCCTTTGTAAATCCTTTTATTCCTGAAGGATTATTTTTACTGGTTGGGATAATGTGGTTCATACCGGACAAGAACATTGAAAAGGCAATGGAAGGTGAATAGGAAATGGCATTCGACAAAACCATAAACAAAACAATTGAAATAAACGCTCCTGTTTCAAACGTGTGGGATGCATTGACGAATCCCGGTCTTATGCAGTTGTGGTTATGGGAAGGGGTAAATGTAATTTCAGACTGGAAAGCTGGAAGCCTGATCACTTTTAAAGGAACATATAATGGCTACAATTATGAAGACAAAGGAACGATCCTGAAGCTTGAAAAGGAAAAGGTTTTTCAATATAACTACTGGGGTAGGCTTTCCCAATTGCCGGACCTGCCTGAAAACTACACGATAATTGAGTTTATGCTAACAACGGGAGAAAATAAAACCCTCCTCAAATTAACACAAGGCAATTGCATAACATACGAGGTTTATGCCCATTGGAATTTTTACTGGACTGTAACGCTTGATATTCTTAAAAAGTTATTGGAGAAATAGAGTTATATTTAATTCCACTTAATAATTACGTAATGGAACAACCTAAAATTACCTCTTTAGAAGAACTTAGAAAAGCAAAAAAACCAATCCGGAATGCTAACACTTTCTTTAAGGAACATCTCAGCCCGATGGATAAGCTGGCTTTATGGATAACAATAAGGGT
>DATHNK010000158.1:0-4803 GCA_035486075.1 Bacteroidia bacterium | reverse complement strand
TTTAACCTTCTTTTTTAATTCAGTGGGATTATGTTTATATTTTTTATACGTTTCATCTCGTTTCTTTTCAAAATCGGCAATAAGAGGCTCAACTTTGGCAACCTGGTCGGGGGTAAGGTCACAAAGGTCTTTAAGCTGGTCAGTTAAATTAGTTTCAGGGGAAGAAGGTGCCTGTGCAGTAGTAATACCAAGGATACACAAGAATGATAGGCCCGTTAGTAGGAGTGTTTTCATGGTGGTGGTGTTTTAGAGGTTAATTCTAAATGTAACAGATTACATTCTATACGCAGCCAATTCAGGTTTTGTTCCAATAATTTCAATAAATTTCACAAGCTGATTTGAATCAGTGGATTACTGAAAATAATTTACGACATGTTTAGCCTAAATAGAGGCGGAATACCCGTTAACAGGGTTATAATTGAATAAAATTGTGTTGCAGATGGAACCGGGACAGTTATTTTGAATCCCGGAGGTAATCAACTTTATTAATCTTACGACAATTATGGGTCATAGCTTCCATGTTTTTTTGATCGAATGCTTTAACCAATCCCATTTGGGTTGGAGTAAGCACGCTGGTTAAATGAGTTTCATAGTTCCATTTGTTTTGCATGACTTCCTTATGTAATATTTCAGGGTTGTTTCTATATATAGTATAGATAGAATCACGCTTTTTTTCAAAGTCAACTACTATGGGTTGTGCTTTTGCTTTTTGAACAGGAGCGAGATGGCAAAGCGTTTTAATTTCAATGCTCAAATCAACACATTCTTCTGTTTGTTGTTGTGCCCGGGAATTTGGTAGCCCTAACAGAAATAGGAATATAGCGACAAGGATTGTTTTCATGATATTTAGTTTTAAATTTGTTATTAGTCTCAGGCCTTCCTATTTTAAAACGATATGTTTTGAATATGGTTGTACATAATTCCAAGTATTATCGAATACTTGATGAGCATCATTTTTATGATTTTATGAAGACATTAAACATCATGCGGATCATATCCAAAAATTGATTTAGATCAGTGGATTTGTAAAATTAAATTAAGACATAGATATCCTAAATAGGGCTTGGAAGGAGCTCCTCTTCCGGTACGTTCACTTTATCATTAGCAAATAGTAATGAAAAAATGTAATGTAGAAATTTAGAATACTCTTTGGCAAAAAGTATTTTCAGAGACCTGCCAGCTGGCGGATGACAATCTCATTGAGTTGGGCAATAAACCTAACGGAGTTTATTTGTATAGGGTTCTAAAAGAAGACGGAAGTTTGGTTGGAGAAGGAAAGATAATAATTCAGAAATAAAAATTATTTACACCTTCTGCACCTTTGCAGCCTCGTGCTGGGGCTGGTATTGCAGGGCGGCTTTTACAAAGCCAATAAAGAACGGATGCGGATTGGCAACGGTGCTTTTATATTCCGGGTGGAACTGCACACCAATAAACCAGGGATGGTTTTTTAACTCCATAATTTCTACAAGGCCAGCTTCAGGGTGTGTGCCGCTGGCTTTCAAACCTGCTTTTTCAAAGTCTTTCAAATATTCATTATTGAACTCGTAGCGGTGGCGGTGGCGCTCACTCACTTCTTTTTGTCCATATACTTCATAGGCTTTAGTGCCTTCTTTTATAAGGCATGGGTAAGCTCCCAACCTCATAGTTCCACCCAAGTGGGTGATTTTTTTCTGCACTTCCTGCAAATCGATTACCGGGTGCGATGTGGCAGGGTTCACTTCGGTTGAGTGCGCATCTTTAAAACCCAATACGTTGCGGGCAAATTCTATTACGGCACATTGCATACCCAGACAAATTCCCAAAAACGGAATATTATTTTCACGGGCATGGCGTATGGCAACTATTTTGCCTTCAATGCCACGCTTGCCAAAACCGGGAGCTACCACAATGCCCCGTATTCCTGCAAACAAGTGATTCACGGTCTCTTCATTCACATCTTCCGAATGTATCCATTCTACTTCCACCTGCACATCATTAGCAGCGGCAGCGTGTATGAATGATTCGGCAATGGATTTGTAAGAATCCTTCAGTTCAATATATTTTCCAACTAAGGCAACACGTATCTTTTGTTTCGGATGATGCAATCTTTCCAGAAACTCTTCCCAGGCCTTTAAATCAAGGCTGGTATTGGTAGGCAGTCCCAATTTTTGAAGTACTACCAGGTCCAGTTTTTCTTTTGCCATTAAAATAGGCACGTCATAAATGCTTTTTGCATCGAGCGATTCTATTACACTATCAGATGCTACGTTACAAAAACGGGCGATCTTCTGGCGGATATCCTCATCAATGGACTGTATGCTGCGGCAAACAAGAATATCCGGCTGAACTCCGCTTTCCAACAAAGCTTTTACAGAGTGCTGTGTAGGCTTGGTTTTTAATTCTCCGGTAGTATGTAAATAAGGCAACAGTGTAAGATGGACAACCAGACAATCTTTGCCGTGTTCCCATTTCATTTGCCTTACTGCTTCTATATAGGGTAACGATTCAATATCACCAACGGTGCCGCCAATTTCTGTAATTACAAACTGGTATCTGCCCGATTTGCCAAGCAGTTGGAAGCGGTTTTTAATTTCATCGGTAATATGAGGAATAACCTGTACGGTCTTTCCTAAATAATCTCCTTTACGTTCCTTATCAATAACGCTTTGATAAATACGGCCCGTAGTAACATTGTTTGCTTGTGATGTAGGGGTATTCAGGAAACGTTCGTAGTGGCCCAGATCCAGATCGGTTTCGGCTCCGTCGTCCGTAACATAACATTCTCCATGCTCGTATGGATTCAGCGTTCCCGGGTCAATATTAATATAAGGGTCGAATTTTTGTATGGTAACGGAATAGCCTCTTGCCTGCAATAGTTTCGCTAATGATGCCGAGATGATTCCTTTACCTAGTGAGGAAGTAACTCCCCCGGTAACAAAAATATATTTAGTGCTTGACGAATTCATTTCAGAGGAGGAGGTGGTTTTTCAACTTTGCAAAGTTAGGTAATTTATCCATGTATATGTAAACAGTACAAATCAAAATTAATAGTTTTGCAAATATTCACAGGCAGAAATGAAAGGTAAGGGGCTTCTTATTTTAAGTATTGTTGCATGTAGTATTACAAGTAACATCCGCGCCCAGGTGCAGCCGCCCGATACTGTGCCGGTTTTTCTGGCAGACAGTCTTAACTCAGTTTTTATTTATGCAGATACGGGCACTGCATTAAATAAAATAGATGCTGAAGGTAGGAAACAAGGCCTTTGGAAAAAGAATTATGAAGATGGTAACATTCGGTTTGTAGGCCATTTTTGGGATGATAAACCCTCGGGAGTATTTAAGAACTATTACGATCAGGGTGATAGCTTACAATCGATCAGGGTATATTCAAATGACGGGCAAACTGCCTATGCGCATTTGTTTTACACCACCGGCGCTTTATGGGCCGAAGGCAAATATGTAAATGAAAAAAGGGACAGTATCTGGAAATTTTATGATGATGTGCAGCGAATGGTTTTGAAGAATCAATATAAGAATGGAAAACGGGAAGGAAAATCAGTTATATTTTATAAAAGCGGAAACACTCTCGAGGTAAAGAATTACAAGAATGATCTGGAAGAAGGCCCATTTCAACAGTATTTTGATGAAGGTGGATTGAAGGAGGAAGGCACATACTTGCATGGTAAACTGGTAGATACACTCTTTATTTATGATATTGACGGGTATATAAACATTAAAGGCAAATATGTGAATGACATGAAAGAGGGCAACTGGATCTTTTATGTAAACCACGAACCCAAAGATACCCTTATATACCACCAGGGCAAGTGCCTGAATATGGCTAAATTTGTCCCCAACAAAAGGCAGGAGGACTCACTTAAGCAGCATTACCAGCATTTGCAGGAGCAGTTGGATCATCCCTCAAATAGTTTGGAAGATGGGTCTCATATGCCCGGTGGCGAAGAGTAAATATGTACATTTATACATCGTTTAATCCTCAAGTCTAAACAGTTTTTTTACTTTTGCACATGATAATAGCATGAAAATGGAAAAAGTATCGGAGAAAAAAAAGAATACATTGAAATTTAAGAAGGAACAATATCTCAAATGGTATGAAGACATGCTATTAATGAGAAGGTTCGAAGAACGCGCCCAGCAAATGTACCTGCAGCAGAAGATACGGGGCTTCTGTCATATATATATAGGGCAGGAAGCTGTGGCTGCGGGCTCGGTGAGCGCTATCCGTCCGGAAGACAATATTATTACCGCATATCGCGATCACGCGCATCCGTTAGTGAAAGGATTAGAACCCAAATATGTAATGGCTGAACTTTTCGCCAAGGCAACAGGTTGTTCTGGCGGCAAAGGAGGTTCGATGCATATATTCGATGTGAAGCATAAATTTTTTGGAGGCCATGGTATAGTTGGAGGACAAATACCGCTGGGTGCCGGAATAGCATTCGCAGACCAGTACAGAGGTTCCGACCTGGTTACCCTTTGCCTTATGGGCGATGGAGCAGTTCGCCAGGGTGCATTTCATGAAGCGCTGAATATGGCAATGCTTTGGAAACTACCAGTAATATTTATTATCGAAAATAACGGATATGCTATGGGAACCTCGGTTCAGAGGACAAGTAACGTTACCGAATTATACGAATTGGGCAAAGCTTTTAATATGCCTTCCTTCCCGGTAGACGGAATGAAATGCGAAACTGTGCATGAAGCTATTGCTTCGGCGGCTGAAAATGCCCGCAAAGGAAATGGGCCCACTCTTTTAGAGGTAAAAACCTATCGCTATCGCGGACATTCTATGAGCGACCC